>PBLJ01000088.1 GCA_002721705.1 Opitutia bacterium | reverse complement strand
GGAAGGCGAAGGTGCGGAAGGCGAAGGTGCGGAAGGCGAAGGTGCGGAAGACGAAGGTGAGGAAGGCGAAGGTGAGGAAGGCGAGGATAAGAGCCCTGCAGACGCAACGAATTCCGGTGACGAATAAGCCCCATCCGGCAACGCTCCATATTTTTTCTTAAAGCCGAGTGCTTCGCGACGGTAAATTTTACCGGGAGTTAAAATGACGCCTATAGCTATCGTGGGATTGGGAAACCCAGAACCGGAGTATGTTGGCACAAGGCACAATATCGGGTTTTGGCTATTGGATAATTTGGCGGGAAAATATTCCTGCAAGTGGAAAAAGGCTCGAAAGTTTCACTCCTTCACTACTTTTCTCAAAACATGGACACGTCCAGCCTTGTTGGTAAAACCATTGACTTACGTCAACGAAAGCGGGGCTTATTTGAAACCACTTCTATCCTATCATGGGTGTAACTTGAATGACTTGGTAGTTGTTCATGACGACATGGCATTCGACGTCGGTTTACTGAAGATTTCAGCTGAAAAAGGAGCCGGTGGTCACAATGGAATTAAAAACATCATTAAAAAGGTTGGGTCGAATTTTATTCGCTTTCGCATAGGCATTGGAGCAAAAACGGTGCAGCGCTCCATGACAGGCCATGTTCTAGGCAAATTTAGCACCGAAGAAGTCGCTGTAATGACCAAGAATTTCGACTTTTTTTCAGAGTCTCTCCAGCACATTGTTGACAAGGGCGCGGCACACGCCATGAATCTCTCAAACAAAAGGAACAAACCAACCCATGGGTGACAAAAAAAGAAATTACGAAGCAACTTTGGTGCTTGATACTCGAGGCAGCAATGAATCCGCAGATTCAATGATTTCCAAGATGAGCGAAATCATCGCCAGCCTGAACGGCGAGGTCAAGAAGGTCGACAATCTCGGCTCTCGCACGCTGGCTCGCCCGCAAAACAAGGATTTGCCAGACGCCGTGTACGTCAAAATTAATTTTGAAATTAGTCCCGAAGGTCCTGCTGCGATCAAGGAAAAGCTGCGATTGGATAAAAGCGTGGATCGAATTCTGATTGAGCAAGTTTAGCCATGCCAAATTTGAACAAAGTATTGTTAATGGGAAACCTCACTCGAGATCCCGAATTGAGGACTCTTCCCAGTGGCATGGCGGTATGCAACTTTGGTATGGCAATCAACAGAAACTTCACCGACCGAGAAGGCAATCGACGTGAAGAAACAACTTTCGTGGACGTTGAAAGCTTCGGTAAGCAAGCGGAAACCATTTCACGATACATGGTCAAGGGGCGAGCCATCTTCGTTGAAGGAAGACTAAAGCTCGACCAATGGGAGAGCAATGCGGGCGAAAAACGAAGCAAAATGCGAGTGGCCCTTGAAAACTTTCAGTTTGTTGGAGGACGCGGCGACGACGACAACCATGCTTCGTCCGACCGGTCTTTGACGACCAAGACCTCCCCTATTCAAGAAAACGATCGGTCTACGAACACCGAAACCGCTAAAGAGAATGCGGCAAGCGATAATTCAGCTCCGATCGAAGAGGACGACGTCCCTTTCTGACTACTTTATCATCACACTTTTCCACATCCAAACGATTAGGTAACATGGCCACCACTGAAGTTTTATTGATTCAACAAGTTGCAAACCTAGGAGCTGAAGGCGACCGAGTAAAAGTTAAGGCAGGCTACGCTAGAAACTGGTTGTTGCCACGCAAGCTTGCCATCCCCTTGACACAGGCTAACAAAAAACACCTCGAATCCCTTGTTAAGGCTCGCGAGGCTCGCGAAACCAACGAACTGCATCAAGCAGAAGACATTGGGTCCAAAATCGCGGCCTTGAATTTGGCCATCCCAGTAAAAACTGGTGAAGGAGGCAAAATGTTCGGCTCGGTCACAGTCCCTCAATTACTTGAAAAGCTGGAAGAGCAAGGATTTCACTTGGAGAGAAGACATATTGTCCCCTTTTCTCCCATCAAGGAGCTTGGTAAGCACACTGCAAGCTGCAAACTACACCCAGAAGTGCAAATAGATTTCGAGTTCGAATTGGTTTCAGAAAACCCAATCGAACATTGATTCAGTATTTGCGCGGTGAGGATGACATAAAGCAATGCCGACCGCACAAACTTCAGCCTACAAAGAAAAAGGCCCCTCCTCTCCCTCTCGATCCGACGCCGTCTTGGATCGACCCTTGCCCAATAACCTAGATGCAGAAGCAGGACTCTTGGCTTGCTGCTTGAAGGATATTTCGGGTGAAGCCTTGGCGGCATGCATCGAATCGAATTTGGACTCGGAGTCTTTCCACAGACCAGCGCATCAAATCATTTTCGGTGCTTTGGTGGAATTGCACAATGCCGGGAACCAAGTGGACGAAATTATTTTGGCGGAGCATCTCCAAACCGAAAATCTTTTGGAAAAAGTAGGAGGACTGCCCGCCCTTTACCAACTGACCAAACGCATCGAAACCACGGCTCATCTAAGCTATTGGATGAAGATCGTCGAAGATAAGTTCTTGATGCGCAAGATTATCCGTACCGCTACAGGTGTAATCGATGAAGCTTACTCCTCACCCAATGACTTGGAAGAATTCTTGGGCAAAGTCGAACAGGATATTTTGAACGTCAGTGAAAATCGAATCCACGATGGGGCACGTCCTATTTCGGAATCAATGGACAAGGCAATGAAGTTGGTGGATGACCTCATCAACAAAGTATCGACGGAAGGTGTTCTGACAGGTTTTGTTGATTTGGATAAATACACCCATGGGCTACACCCATCCGAAATGATTGTTTTGGCAGCCAGGCCTTCCATCGGCAAAACCAGTCTCGCCATGAACATCGCAGAGGCAGCGACTTTTCAGACCACCAACCAAGACGACTCGAAAGACGTTCTGGTTTTCAGTCTGGAGATGAGCTCCACACAGTTAGCAACTCGTTTGCTTTGTGGTCGAGCAAGAGTAGACATGCAGAAGCTACGTGATGGATTTGCCAACAAATCGGAACAAGGGAAGTTGGCTAAAACGGCTAAAGAATTGATGGATGCACCCTTGTGGCTCGATGATTCTGCCACTATGGGCATTCACGAAATGCGCGCCAAGGCGAGGCGCAGGCATCGCAAATCCCCTTTGAAATTGATTATCATTGATTATTTGCAATTGATCATGGGCTCCGATCCACGAACTCCTCGCGAGCAACAGATTGCGGAGATTTCACGCAACATCAAAGGCATGGCCAAAGAACTTTCGGTTCCCGTTTTAGTACTTAGCCAACTGAATCGAGATTCTGAAAAAGAAAAACGAGACCCAAGAATCTCGGATCTCCGGGAATCGGGCTCAATTGAACAAGATGCCGACGTCGTAATGCTTTTAGGCCGGAAAAGAGAGGATGCGTTTGACGATGACGAACGGTCTCTTCCAAGTGATGGAGCCTCTCCAGTAAAATTAATTCTCGCCAAACAAAGAAATGGTCCCACAGCCACGATAGATTTACATTTTCTAAAGCAATACACGCGTTTTGAAAGCGTGAAGAAAACGTTCACCAGTTAGCGGCAGACAAATGAATAGTTTTCAATTTTCAATTTTTTCTTTCCTTGCTTTCTTTTTTTGCTGGGCAATTTCCGTAGGCGAGCCACAAGACCCTCCAAGGATCGCCTCCATAGAAATTCGCTTCGAGGGACCCTCGGAAGTAAATCCTGCGTACGTATTGAACAACCTTTCGATTGAAAAAGGCATGGCCTACACGCCAAGTCTGATCGACAAATCAATTGAAAACTTGATGAAAATGGGGCAATTCGAAAATATTCGGGTTTTTCGCGATGATGATCATCCAGACAAGAATTCAGTTGCCTTGATTTTTCTTGTCACCCCAAAAATTCGAATAGCATCCATAGACTTCGTCGGAAACGACAAACTATCGGCGCGAAGGTTGCGCAAGCAAGTAGAGTCTGCTCAGGGTCTTCCGCTAAGTGAGCAAATGATAAAGGCAGACGAACAGGCAATTCGCGATTATTACCTTAAGAAAGGATATTGGAACGTTCAGGTTGGATCCGACATCCTTCGAGACAACCAAGCGGGTGGCGCCTCCATTGCTTTTCTCGTTGATGAAGGTGATAAACGCCGCATCACGGAAATCGCGTTCAATGGCAACACGCATCTTAAGGAGCGCTCTCTTCGCAAGAAGATGAAAACTAAAAAATGGCGGTTTTATTCCTTTTTAACAGGAAGCGGACGATACAAACCCGCTGAAATGGAAGAAGATATTTCCAACCTTCGAAACCATTATCACAACGAAGGCTTTCTCGACATTGAACTTGATCAAGGCGACGTTCAACTGATACCGGACGGAAGAAGTGGTCTACGAATCCTGATAGAATTGAAAGAAGGGAAGCGTTATGAAGTCGGCACAGTCACTGTAAAAGGCAACGCGCTATTCAAGGATGAACAAATTTCATCCGAGCTGGAATTGAAAACTGGAGATTTCTACTCGCCCATGGCCTTGGAACGAGACAAGCAGCTCATTAGGAGAAAATATGGCGAAAAGGGTTACTTGGATGCCCGCGTAGTTGCAGTACGAACCCCCAACTTGGCGACGGGAGCAATGGACTTATCCTTCAACGTCACGGAAAACAAGACCTTCAAATTGGAATCGATCAAAATCGATGGAAACGAGAAGACCAAAAGCTTAGTCATCTTGCGTGAACTCGCTCTGGCTCCAGGTGATGTTTTCGACCTGAATCGCATGGATACAAGCAAGGCTCGCTTGAGAAACACGGGCTTTTTCTCACTGGTCAACGTAGATGACGAACCATTAGCAACGGATGACGAGGAGCTTCGATCCAAGCGTCGGAATATGCGCATCACGGTAAAAGAACAAAAGACGGGCAACCTGACTTTCGGAGCTGGTGTGAGCTCGCTTGAAAAAGCAATTGTGTACGCTGAAATTCGTCAGGGAAACTTCGACCTGTTCAACTGGCGTGGCGGGTTTCAAGGTGATGGCCAGAAATTCCGGCTACGGCTTCAACTTGGCGCCAAAAGCCATCAGGCCATTCTTTCATTTGAAGAACCTTGGTTTCTCGAGCACAGGCTCGCTCTGGGATTTGAGCTTTTCCGCACGCAATCCGATTATTACAGCTCATATTACGATGAATTACGGTCCGGTTTGGAAGTTTATCTTAGAAGAAATCTTTTTGAAATGGTGGAAGGTCGAGTATTTTATCGTTTCGAGGATATTACCATCGATGACGTGGATTCAGATCGGAACAACGTTCCCGACATCATCTGGCATCAAAAAGGAAATACCGTGGTATCGAAACTTGGTGTCGTTCTAACTCGCGACACACGAGACAGTTTGTTGTTTCCTACTGAAGGAAGCCGAATGCAAGTTAGCCAAGAGTTCGCTGGAGGCCCCTTTGGCGGCAAGTCCGATTATGGAAAATTGGAATTCCGTGGGGCTAAATTCATTAAAACTTCCGACACCATGGAACAAGTTTTTTCGCTAATCGGACGAGTAGGCACGATTAGTGAGTTCCAAGGTGATACCGTGCCGTTTTTCGAACAATTCTTTCTTGGCGGGCCATACACTTTACGAGGTTTTGATTATCGAGACGTTGGGCCATTGGACCAAAAGGGATCTTTGATCGAGCCAAAAGGTGGCCATTCGTACGGGTTTTTAAGCTTGGAATACACTGTTCGTGTCGCGGATCCGCTTCGTCTCGCTGTTTTCTATGATGGTGGATTCGTCAACGAAGATGATTTCGATTTTAATCCCGCCAAAGGATCGAACACCCTTAGAGCTCCCGGTTATTTTGACAATTGGGGCGTTGGTTTGAGAATCATGGTAATGGGAGCTCCGATGCGTTTAGATTTGGGTTTTCCCATAACCGACCCCACAAACAGAGGAAATTCATCTCAATTTAATTTCTCTTTCGGCACTCGCTTCTAGAAAACTAAAAACTGATTCACGATGAACACCTCACTAAAACTTTTCTTTGTATTGGCTTTGGTTATCCCTGCAATGCTACTAGGCCAATCCTCACCCAGCAAAATAGCGATCGTAGATGTGCAAAAAGTCTTTGACGACTACTACAAGGTGAAAGAGGCAATGGAAAAAAGGACGAAATCGGAAAAGATATTCAAAGATGAAATGACCATTATGGAAAATGAGCTGAAAAAGCTAGTTGGTGAATTCAATGAAATACAAACCAAGCTCAAAAACCCAAACTTGGACGTAGAAGCCCTCCGTGATCAAGCCAAGCAAAAGCTCCAAGCTATAAGGGTACAGGAATCCGACATGAAACAATACGGTGAGCGCACTCGCGCCACTTGGCGCCAAAGAGAACAAAACTTGGCAAGGCAAACTCTTACTGACATTCGCAAGGCGATAGAAAAAGTGGCTGCCGACAAGGATTTGGATTTGGTCCTTAGCTCAGCGGGACAACAAGCCGTGTTGTTTGCTAAGCCCGCATTTGACGTTACTGCAGAAATTTCTGCCATCTTGAACGCAACCAAAAAGAAATAAAGGGGCATCCATTCCTTAATCCTATACGCGACAATAGTTGCATGCGCGTTACTCTGAGTATCGATGAAATCCTCGACGCGGTGAAAGACCCGTTGACCGAAGGCGAATTCAACAAAGCGATAGAAGGTATTGCCTCGTTAGCTGAAGCCAAGGTCGGTGACTTGTCTTTTCTTGGCAACTCCAAATACCGTCGATTGGTATCGGAATCCAAAGCCTCCATCATCTTCCTTCCTCTGGAATACGTTGGTACGCCCCAACCGAAACAGCTTTTTATACGTGTTCAAAACCCTTCTTTCGCATTGGGTCAAGTATGCAAACTCATGGAAGCTCGCCTTTTTTCACCATGCCAAGGCGTCCATCCAACTGCTTGCATTCACCCTAATGCCAAAATTCATCCTACGGCAAGCATCGCTGCATTGACCACGGTCGGGGAAGGCGCGGTATTGGATGAGGAGGTTGTCCTGGAAGAGCAAGTTGTCGTGGGGCGACATGCTCGAATTGGAAAAGGTTGTCGCTTGCGCGCACGCGTCCTGCTCGGGGATTATTGTGAGTTGGGAAATCGGGTAATTCTTCAGCCCGGCGCAATCATTGGCTCTGATGGATACGGGTATGATTACGTCGAAGGAAAACATCGCAAAGCACCCCACATAGGGAAGGTCGTCCTTGAAAACGACGTTGAAATTGGCGCCAACACCACAATCGATCGATCGCGATTTAGTGAAACCCTAATTGGTGAAGGCACCAAAATCGACAACCTTGTCCAAATCGCTCACAACGTAAAGATTGGTAAAAATTGTTTGGTTGTGGCTCAAGCGGGCATCAGTGGTAGTACCGTGATTGAAGACAACGTAATAATCGGCGGTCAGGCAGGGGTTGGTGGACATTTGCGAATAGGTAGTGGGGCCAAAATCGCAGCCCAAGCAGGAATAACGAAGGATATGGAACCTGGAGCTTACTTGAAGGGGAACCCCGCCCTACCCTATATGCTGGCCCAGCGAATAGCAGTCTTACAAAAAAGATTGCCTGATTTTTTCAAAAGATTTGCAGGAACAGAACCTCCTGCGTAAAGATTGGCCACATAGAAACATGTCGACAGTAAAAGATATCAAGATTTTTACGGGTGGTTCCAATCCCTCTCTGGCGCAGGAAATTTGCGAAGGGCTTGAAATACCCCTAGGAGATGCTCTGGTCACTTCATTTCCGGATGGAGAATCCTTTGTCCGTTTCAACGAAAATATCCGTGGAACCGATGTTTTCCTGCTACAATCGACAAGCTCTCCCGCGAATCACAATATCATGGAATTGCTGATAATGATTGATGCCGCGCGTAGGGCTTCCGCATCTCGCATCACTGCTGTATTGCCTTTCTTCGGATATGCTCGTCAGGACAGGAAAGACCAGCCCCGAGTGCCCATAACAAGTAAACTCATCGCTAATTTATTGGTTGCAGCCGGAGCCAATAGAATTCTCACCATGGATTTGCACGCCCAACAGATTCAAGGCTTTTTCGATATCCCCGTAGATCATTTGTATGCATCACCCGTTTTCTTCGATATCCTGCAAGAGGAAGACACTTCCAATATGACTGTCTTTTCTCCTGACGTTGGCGGTATGAAAATGGCCAATGCCTACGCTGAGATGCTAGGCTGTCCGTTGGGCTTCGTGGCTAAACGTCGAACCGGCGCCACCACGGTGGAGGCTATGAACGTCGTGGGAGAAATAAAAGGTCGAGACACTTTGCTGGTGGACGACATGACGGAAACTGCGGGCACCTTGGTCGCGGCATCGCAGATTTTACGTGAACACGGGGCAAAAACCGTAAAGGCCATTGTCAGTCATGGCGTGCTCAATCACATTGGTTTTGAAAGACTGCGGGAAGGTGGTTTGGACGAACTGATCACCACCAACACCGTCAGTCTGGATCCCAAGGATCTGCCCATCCGGCGTTTAAGCGTGGCTCCTTTACTCGGAGAGGCCATTAAGCGAATCCATACTCACAGTAGCATCTCCAGCCTGTTCAAGATAAAAGGTTTTTGAGCGAACTTTGGACAGTCTTTTAAATATAAAGAGACGAAATACCTCCCTCTCGTCGCTTTCTCTATGTGAAAATGGCTCGCTCATGAAAACGCGCATAACCCTTCTGTCAGCCTACGTAATCGTGGTGTTGTGCTCGATGCACTTACAACAAGTTGCTTCAGCTCAAATTGTTTCCGGGCTAGAATCCAAAGCGAAAGTAACCCTTAAGGTCGACCCCAAGCCTATCGATCGATCGACTTCACACAACAAAGCGAGTTTCGCTAACATACTCTCAAAGACAACTCCTGCCGTCGTAGGGGTTTACACTTCAAAGATTATTCGCTTACCTTCCAACCCCCGGCTAAACCCCATGGAAGAGTTCCTTCGCCGTTACTATGGTCTGCCACCCTTGCAAAATCCAAGTAAATCCGGAGGAGAGGAAAGAGTGCCTGCAGGGATTGGATCGGGTGTCATTGTTAGCCCGGAAGGATATGTTTTGACCAATGCTCACGTTATAACCGACCAACGAACGGGGCAGCCAGTAGATGAAGTCACCGTCAAATTGGCCAACAAAAGAGAATTAATTGCTCGAATCATCGGTCTCGACAAGGCAACGGACGTTGCCGTTCTCAAAATCGACAGCCCCAACTTACCGCAAATCACCCTTGCGGATAGTGACCAAAGCAAAGTAGGAGACATTGTTTTTGCCGCCGGCAACCCCTTGGGAGTCGGACTTACCGTAACCATGGGAATTGTGTCAGCGACTGGGCGTACTAATCTTGGGATTCTAGAAGAGCCTGGCTCTTATGAACACTTCATACAAACCGATGCTGCCATAAACATGGGGAATTCCGGAGGTGCCTTGATTGATTCAGAAGGTCGCTTAGTTGGAATCAATACCGCTATTTACTCGCGAACTGGAGGAAACATAGGGATCGGATTCGCTATCCCTATCAATTTAGCCAAGAGCATACTGGTCAGTTTGGTTGAAAAAGGAAACGTGGATCGTGGTTTTCTTGGTGTGGAACTCGAGGATATAACACCGGCTTCTTCTAAAATCCTCAAAGTACCAACCGCATATGGGGCTAGAGTCAGCAAGGTCGTGACGGGTTCGCCGGCAGATAAAGCCGGATTAAAAGTGGACGACGTGGTGGTTTCCATGGATGAACGCCCTGTTCAGTCAGTCGCTGAATTACGGGTTTTCATTTCCCGTAAACCTCCTGGTGAAGAAGCAAGGCTTGGGTTTTTTAGGGAAGGGAAAAAGGCTTTTTTGAAAGTAACGCTTGGACGACTGAAGGATAAAGGTTCTGCCGCTGATTCGGAACCTTCACCTTTCCCTGGCCTGAATATGGAGCCCTTGAGTGATAACCTGCGTCTTAATTACGAAATCCCCAAATCGATAGAGGGTATAATTGTTACAAAATCATCGGGTGAAGTAAGTTCTCTCCGCGAAGGTGTAGTGGTGGTGGAAATAAACGGTCACCCAGTGTCCACGATCAAAGATGCTCGCAAGCTGGTTGAGCGTGGGCTAAATCGCCTTTACGTATGGTTTCGCGGACGCCATACGTTCGTGCCCTATCGTATTCCTTGACGAAGCTCCCGCAAGAGGAGATTGCAGATCAGCTTCCAGGCTTAATTGGTGGGATACCCTCTAAATGAGGCGGGAGATCCAGCGGGTCATAAGTTGGAAAGTTCATTTCAATCAAGCTAATCAGAGGTGCTTCAAAGTCTATTTTACCTTCACTTCGATCAACTAAAACGGTCACTGCAACCAAATCACTACCCGTGCCGTTGACTATATCAATCGCTTCTTTAACACGTCCTCCTCGAGTCACTACGTCTTCAACGATCAAAACCCTTTCATTAGGACTCAATGAAAAACCCCGGCGTAGCGCGAGCTTGTCATTCTCCTTATCCAGAAAGACATAACGAGCCCCTAATTGACGGGCCATTTCTTGACCAATGACCAAGGCTCCCATTGCAGGCGCCACCACCACGTCGCAAGCAAGGCTTTGAGCCTTGCCTCGCAACAACGTGATCAATCGTTCGACCTTGTCAAGGTATTGGCAGACTTGGGCGCATTGGAAAAAATATTCGCTGCGGCGGCCCGACCGGAGAATGAAATGCCCTTTGAGGAGAGCTTTCGTTTCCTCGAAAATCCGTAATGCTTCTTCTTCCACGTCGCTTTTCATAATTGGGCAGTAGGGAAAAAATCGTTATTTTTCAATGACCATCCATCCTAAATACATTCGATCCGCATGAAAGTCCAAGTGGAGCGTACGGTTTGGTCCTGGGCAAACATGGCATCATATTTCTGCATGGCCGTTCGCAAAACACCTGGCGAAAACCTTAGAGGACTGGTAGCTCCGCTGCGGTGGAGCGTTCGCAGAAGCGCATGCGCATTATCGAAAAAATAGACACGCTTACTCGACTCCGATCGCTCCACAATGAACCCAGCTTTTTCAAACAAAGCCTTCCATTCAGCCTTCGTTCTCCAAATGAAAGGAGGCGCACTGGGAAGAACCTCCGTTAGTTCAGGTAACGTTTCACTTACAAACAAACCACATAAAACTCGGCCGCCCTCACGCAAAAGGTCCCGCCATTGAGCAAACGTTTCAGCAGGATCCGGACACCATTGAAGCAAAGCTGAGGAAAGAACGCGATCCGCCTTCATGCAACTATCCGGCGCCCATGCGTCTCCTTCCTTCCATTGAGCCATGGGAAGTGACGCTTTGCCAACTGCTACCATTCGACAAGAACGATCAACGGCCAATAAAGTCATTCCCGTTTGAAGTACGAGTTTGGTAAAATGACCGGTTCCTGCGCCAAATTCTATGCCATCCAAGCAACCTCCATCTGATTCCAGCCATTCCGCTGTCCAATTCGCCAAGTCTCGCTGTATGTTTGAAAGCGCATGGTATTCCAAAGCTTGCTGGTTGAAATTATCCATCATTAATTTGCACGGAGCCCCGCAATGCTTCCAAACGATGCCCCGCGCCTGCCACAACGGTGTTTTCTGGGAAAAAACGGTTAGACAAAACAGGATCGACCAGCGAATCCTCCGATCCAAAAACAGCAAAACCTGGATCTTCAACGGGTAGCGGAGCCGACTCTCCAAGTAAAGTTTCGATGCCCCAAGTCAAATCCTGCAGACTGTAAGGTAGTGTTGTATCCATGGGGAAATTCAACCCGCTAAGTTGATAAAAGTCGGCTAATGCTCGAGGAGGATCCAGGGTCAAGCGTCGGCGAGTGACTTTTAATTGCGTGGTTGTAACTTTCCCACCCAATTGAGCCTCTGTCTTGAGATCAAGAAAGGGGGCGACGAAAAAATGCCCTTTTCTAGAAGGAAAATCATTGGGACTCCGTAACATCAAGAAGGCACCGAACGAATAGCCACCCACCCAATCATGCGATCCATCTGCAAAAGATGCGGAAGATGCATTGGGGATCACCCATTCATGTTTCCAATCAGGCCGCCAACGACGTACTGCGGTGAGGCCCCAATCGGGAGACGTTCCCCACCCTCCAATCCATAGGATTTTCAAGATTCTGGCTCTCCCATAAGGCTAATTATTCGTTCCAGAAGGGAAGTGTAGTCAAAACCTGTCTTAAGGGAAAACCGCAATCGGCTGGACCCGACAGGCACTGTTGGCTCCCTAATCATTCCTGCATGCACTCCGCCTGTTTTCAAACGATCTGACATAGCAATGGCTTGACGAGCATGACCTAACACCAAGGGAACGATTGGGGAATCACCTGAAGGGACTTTCCATCCGGCTTTTCGCAAACCTTTCCTGAAATGGCTGGACTCGTTTCGCCATACAACTCGCTCCTTTGACAATTGACTTGTTATTTCAATCGCCTTGACCGCTGCTGCTGCTGAAGCGGGTGCTAAAAAGGTCGAATAAATGAATGGTCCGGAAAAATTCATTAAATAGCGTCTCCATGCATCGTTTTTGAAGATGATGAATGCACCTTGCGAGCCAAGTGCCTTACCCAAGGTTCCCACAATAGCGTCCACCCTTTTCAAAATACCCTTCTGCTCCAACAGGCCCGCCCCTCGTTCGCCATACCAACCTAGTGCATGCGCTTCATCCACAATCCAAGTGAACCCGTAACGATCCTTGAGGTCAGCCATGCTCATCAAGTCAGGGGAGTCTCCATCCATGCTGAAAACGCTCTCCGTAACCACGAAATCCGTGCCTTGCGAATTTTGTCTCTGCCTTAACAGTTCCTCGAGTCGCGCATGATTCAAGTGTGGGAAGCGGCGAAAATCGGCTTTGCTGCGCAACAGTCCCGAAACCACACTGTGATGAATCTGCCTATCAGCAAAGATTCGATCTCCTCTATCGGGCACTAGAGAAAACAACGCTTGATTGGCGGCGAAGCCGGAATTCCATATCATCACGGAATCCGCATCATACCAATCGAGCAAACGTTCCTGGAGAGCAAAATGAGCTTTGCCGAAACCTGTTATGAGTGGTGAAGCCGAAGCAGAACATCCGAATTCATCAATGGCTTGTTTGGCCGCCTCCTTGACGTCCGGATGATGCGCCAATCCAAGATAATCGTTATCCGCTAAATTAATCGTGTCGCTGTCCTCGCAAACGACAGGTAACCGCCGCTCCAACCCTTGCGTGGCGCGGTCAGACAGTTTTTTTTCGAATTTGCGGCCTATTTCGCTCACACATCCGATTCCTCGTTTGCCCAACTCAAATCGACTTGAGTAGGTTCCTTGCCATGTCGTTGGATACCCCACGTCGATCTTGCCAGGGAGGACAATGCTTTTTCATTTGTACGGATAACCTCGGTTTCTTGAGGCAACGCCTCGTTTAACCAGAACCCACAAGGGATCGACAGGTCTTGGCAATAGGCATCGAGTAAACGCATCTGATTAATGGCTCCGAGTCTATTCTCCACCACCAAAACGACGGCATCGACGGGGATCGCCTTGGCGAAATCCTTCCAATCAACCCCGGATGAATCCAATGGAACCGCCATCCCGCCCGCTCCTTCAGCCAAATTCCAATTAGGACCTTTGGCCTTCTGAAATTCATCCACTAAATCTCGGAAAGCTAACTCTTGCCCTTCGGATGCAGCTGCAAAAACGGGTGCCAATGGTTGACGATAACTGCGTAGAACGGTCGATGACTCCAGTTCCCCCTGTGCCCAATTGCTAACTTGGTTGGCATCGGAATCAATTGGCTGAACAATTCCCGTCTCGACTACTTTCAAATAACGTACCGGTCCGAAATCGGCCAATAGCTTGGCTAGAGAAGCAGCCACTCGAGTTTTACCGACCCCAGTATCGTTGCCGGTGATCAATGCCACCTTGCTCATTACTTGATTAGGCGCTGACCAAATGGGCATGCGATGAAGAGTCGCTCGTCTGCCGGTGAAACTCCCTCGCTCGTTCGGGATCAAGTAGTGACAAGCCGAGTTTTTCAAGCAGGTTTCGATCGGCTTCGGCTTCGGGGTTTTCAGTAGTCAACAAGCGATCTCCCAAAAAGATACTGTTGGCGCCTGCAAGAAAACACAAAGTTTGCAATTCCTCGCTCATTTCATTGCGACCCGCCGACAATCTCACCATGGCCTTGGGCATAAGGATTCTCGCAGTGGCGATGATCCGGACGAATTCAATCCCGTCGACAAACTCTTGATCCTCCAAAGGGGTGCCGGGCACCGCAACCAAGGCGTTGATCGGCACGGATTCGGGTGGTGGTTCCATATTAGCCAATTCACGCAACATCTCGAGCCGGTCGTGAATGGATTCGCCCATTCCCAAGATCCCGCCGCTGCAAATTTCCAAGTTGGCCGCTCGCGCATTTTTCAAAGTCTCAAGCCGTTCGTCATAGGTTCGTGTGGTTATGATCTCTTTATAATAATCCCGGGAGGTATCGAGGTTATGATTGTACACTGTGCAACCTGCTTCTTTCAACTCCAAGGCTTGCTCTTTGGTCATGGCCCCAAAAGTACAGCAGACCTCCAACCCCATTTCGCTCACGGCTGTTGTCGTTTTCAAAACGGATTTGAATTGATCTCCGCGAGGGATACGCGTCCAAGCCGCTCCCATGCAAAACCTACTGGCTCCTTCGCGAAGCGCCTGTCGGGCATCCTCTAGAATTGACTCAGTGTCCAGAAGTTTTTCAGGCCCAACGGCTGTGTCATAATGCGCGGATTGAGGGCAATACTTGCAATCTTCGGGACAAGTCCCCGTCTTTATCGATTTGAGGGCGCAAGTTTGAATTCCAGAAGGATCCTGATGTCGATGATGGGTTTCCTGCGCTCGATAAATCAAGGTGGTGAAGGGAAGGTTATAGATTGTTTCAATATCCTGTTCGTTGTATTTCATGATTTTTGTTCCTTTGCAAAATTAGCATCCAAAGAGTCCCGCAAAACATGGCATAGAAACTCTAATTCATCAGGGCGCACCAAGATGGGAGGCACAAGGGGAATTGAATTGCCGAGTGGTCGCAACAAGACCCCTCTCGCCCGAGCTTCCATGCAAACTTCAAGCCCTGCTCGTCTTGTGACTGGAAAAGCATTTGAGTTGTCCTTGTCAGGACATAAATCCAGACAACACGCCAATCCTCTCTGTCTCACTTCCCGAACGTTGGGATGCTTGGCCAGCGTTTTGTTCAAATAATACCCAAACGCCTTCGTGCCTTCGGCAACCAAACCTTGGGCCAAATCTTCTTCCAGCATTTCTACGTTTCGCAAAGCAACGGCGGCAGCCAAAGGGTTCGCAGTAAAAGTATGGCCATGATAAAGTGCCTTATGCTCATGATAAGCTCCTGAAAAAGCGGCGTAGACTTCGCTTGTTGTCATCGTCGCGGCCAAGGGCAAGTAGCCGCCAGTCAATCCCTTGGCCAAACAAAGGAAGTCCGGTTGCACTCCTTCGTCGGAGCAGACAAGCATCTCTCCCAAGCGACCAAAACCTACGAAAACTTCATCCAAAATCAAATGTACGTCCGCTTTTTGACAAAGCTGGGCCACCGCCTGAAGGAAACCTGAAGGCTGTTGTTTCATTCCCGCGGCTCCCTGAACGGAGGGCTCCAGGACCAAGGCCGCGATTTTGTCACCCTCTCGATCGAGCAAGAGCTGAAGGGCATCAAGGCTGGAGGTGGAGTCCTCTTGATGGATAATACCCGAGCTTTCAAGGCAAAGAGGCGCCGGGAAATGCTCCACCTCAAAGCACCAAGGACGAAAGCGTTCCGCAAAGAAACCTCCCCCTCCAACCGACATCGCTCCAAAAGTATCACCATGGTAGGCACCTTCCATGGCAACGACTTTTTGCTTCTCCGGTCTCCCGATCAGTTGCCAAAACTGAAAAGACATCTTTAGAGCAACCTCCACGGCGCAAGATCCATTGTCGGTAAAAAAAGCAACCTCCAAGGCGGATGGCGAAATTTCCGCTAACTTGCGTGAAAGTAAAGTGGCGGTGGGGTGCCCATGACCAAGAAAAGTAGAATGGGCAAGATAATCAAGTTGTTCCCTCAAGGCGTTGTCGAGTGAGGGGTTTCCATGTCCCCTCACATTGGTCCACATGGATGCCGTCCCGTCAAAGTAACGATTGCCGTTGAGGTCGAACAGCCAATGGCCTTCACCTTTCTCTATCTGGAGAGGAGGGGCAAAACCACGTTCGCTGGATTGCGTGAAAGGATGCCATGCATGGTCGGCATCCCACTTGTCCAAAGTCGATTGATTGAGGTTTCTGGAAACGGCAACCATGGGAAAAGAGGCACCCTAAAGAGATTTTTCTAAATGTTAAGCTATAATGCTTTTATTTTTAACTAATGCGATCGAAGACAAGAGACGCCCATTCTCCGTCATAGCTTGTTTCGATAGAAAAAGAAGATCCCAATTTCTCCATTTCCGTGGAAAAGATTCGTTCGACTTCCTCTGATTCGATAGTCAGCACTCCACTTAGACATAGGGTTCCTTTCGGCGCGATGGCACCGAGCAGATTAGCTCTGTTTTGACAAAGCGCGTCAGCTTGCACGTTTGCGAGCAAGAGATCCACGGACGCCTTATCCAACGGAGTCGCCAAATCGGCAAAAAAGTAATCGATGCCTTCAAGCATTCCATTAGCCAACGCGTTTTCCCGCGCTACCTTCAATGCTAGGTTATCGTTATCGAAGCCTCTAACCACGCCAAAACCAAGTGCTTTAGCGGACAATGACAAAATACCGGAGCCACAACCTGCATCGACGCATGCTAACGAAATCGGATCTGCAGTTGTTCGATCGATGAAATCAACCACCGCGTGAATACAAAGTCTGGTAGTCTCGTGATTACCGGTACCGAACGCCATGCCAGGGTCGAGGAAAATCGCCTTGTGCCCCGATGGGATCGAAAAGGTTTGGCTCTCCCAAGAAGGAACAACATGCAAGTTTCCGCTCTGCCAAGAATGGAAATGCTTCCTGTAGGACAACGCCCAATCTTCTTCTTTTACAGGGATTAGTTTAGGTTTGGAGGGCAGGTTTTTCAAACAATCTTGGAGCAGCCCCCATGCGTCAAGGGCTTCCTCGCGATTGCTGAAATATCCCTCCAGCGTACCTGCACCGCTCAAGCGGTTCACGACGAGCGCCCAAGGGGAGAGATCCCACTCGCATAATTGATCTTCCAAGGAGCCAACGAGATCGGGCTCGATCTCGCTACTGATGCAAATCATCTCGGAAAGGGAATCTCACCAATTGAAAGGCGTCTAACGACTTCTGGCAGGAGACGATGCTCGGCTTCATGTACTTTCGCCTCGAGAGCCTGAAGGTTATCATCGTTTTGCACGCGAACTGCCGCTTGGTCGATGACCGCTCCACCATCCACAATCTCATTAACCCAATGCACGGTGCAGCCCGTCACTTTTACTCCATAATCAAAGGCTTGGCGAATACCATTTAAACCCGGGAAACTAGGCAGCAAGCTGGGGTGTAAATTGATGATTCGCTTTTGAAAGGCTTGGAGGAAAGGTGGTTTAAGCACCCGCATGAAACCCGCTAACACTACTAATTGAGGCTCATAGAACTCAATTTCCTTGATCCAGGCGGTCTCGGATTCACCATCCAACTTGGTCTTGAAAGGCCCTGCAGAGAGAAATCGAGCCGGCTTGCCGTAATGCGACGCATGATCCATAATACCAGCGTTTTCATTGTCCGAAAAAACTGCCTTAATGGAAGCATCGCCCAAGTCTCCATTTTTTTCTGCACGCAATATCGTTTCGGCGTTGCTACCGGTTCCAGAACCTAAAAGAACGACGTTCACGGGATAGTTGGGGATTATTGGATCAGGTGGTTGGCAAATTGTTTATCCTATTTATCAAGTCGGTCGTGCCAAAGCCATCGAGAAAAGGGACAAAGTGAATGGCGGCTCCCGCTCCCTCGAGGGCAGCAAGTTCTTTCTTGTCCAAGGTTTCCAGCGAGTAGTCACCGCCTTTCGCATAAGCATCAGGCTTCAAAGATTGGATTTCATTGTCTAAACGCCTGCCATCGAACAATAACACTGCATCCACGAACTCGAGACACAACAGCGCATAGGCTCTTTCAAGTTCACCCTGGAGAGGTCGATTCGAACCCTTCAAGGACCGAACGCTGGCATCGGAATTTACAGCCACCCACAATTCGTCTGCACAAGCAGATGTTCGCTCCAATAGGAACAGATGCCCTGCGTGCAACAAATCGAAACAACCATTGGTTAAAACCATGGTTTTACCTTCCGTTCTCAGTTGCTCGCGTCGCGCCACGGCGTCATCAAGACTCAAGGGCCTGCGATCGCCAAATGGAGAGGCACCTTGAGACAGGACGGTCATTCCTTGAAATATCGTTTTACTTTGGCGCGAAAGCTATCACTGACAGGATTACCAGGGTCACCGCAGGATTCGGCAAAATCCTCAAGCCGTTTCCTCTGATCCTTCGTGAGTCGCTTGGGAACGTCGATGGAAATACGAATCATCTGATCCCCTTTGCGACCTGTTCTGAGGTTGGGAATGCCATGCCCCCGCAAGCGGAAAACGGTACCAGACTGGGTGCTGGAAGGTATCTTCAAGGAAGCTTTGCCATCGAGCGTGGGCACCTCAATGGTTCCGCCAAGCGCAGCCAAAGTGAACTTAATGGGGATTTCACAATAAAGGTCATCGTTCGTACGCTCAAAAACTTCATGTTCCTTAAGGTGGACGACCACGTATAAATCCCCGGGCTCTCCTCCTTGGATTCCAGCTTCACCTTGACCGCGAGAACAAAGCCGAGAGCCAGTATCGACTCCCGGCGGAATTTTAATCTTCACCTTGCTGGTTTCTTGCACGCGGCCCTCACCGCGACAAGAACGGCAGACCTTCTCGATCACCGACCCGGTGCCTTTGCATTTTGGGCAAGTTCGCTGAATGCTGATGAATCCTCGGTTGGTCGCAACTTGACCCGTCCCCCTGCAAGTTGGACAACCTGATTTGCTGGATCCAGGTTCCGCCCCGCTTCCACTGCATGGCTTGCATGGAGCATGCCTACGATAGCGTACTTCGCGTTCAACGCCTTTGGATGCTTCCTTTAGGGAAATTTCAAGATCGTAACGCAAATCCGGTCCACGAACTGAACTTGGATCCCCGCCCATTCCGCCACCAAAGAAGTTTTCGAAGATGCCTCCAAAACCGCCGCCTCCTCCACCGCCGCCTCCGCCAAAAACTTCACGGAAAATCTCGAACGGATCTACCGAACCGGCATGTCCGCCGCCGCCGCCGCCTTGAAAAGCGGCATGCCCGAATTGATCGTAACGTTGCCTTTTCTCTGGATCCTTCAGTACGTCATAAGCTTCGGAAACTTGCTTGAATTTTTCTTCCGCTTCCTTGTCGCCGGGATTTTTATCAGGATGATATTGAACAGCCAGCTTCCTGTAGGCTTTTTTTAATTCGCTCGCAGAAGCTTCCCGGGAAACCCCGAGCAAAGAATAGAAGTCTTTCTTGGCCATGAGGAACCGTTCTTATTCGTTCGCCGCCTGCTTCTCGTCTGCAGAAGCTGCGACCACCGAGCCCGTTGAAACAATAACCGCCGCCGGTCGAAGGAGGCGCTCATTCAACCTGTAACCAACTCGCATGACACGTAATATCTTGCCTTCGCCCACTTCTTCACTGTGTTCCTGTGAAAGAGCTTCATGCAAAGCGGGATCAAACACTTCTCCGACTGGGTCGACGGTCTCAAGCCCACGGCGTAACAAAATTTCGTTCATTTGATCCAAGGCCATGGCAAATCCCTTGACTATCTCATCGGCGCCTTCCTTGCCATGAGCCGCATCTAGACCTAAGCGAAAAGCATCTATGGAAGGCAATAAATCCTCCAGCAATCCGGTAATTGCGGTAGCGGTAATTTCCTCTCGATCCCGAGCAAGTCGTTTCCGCATGTTATCCAAATCCGCTGCTTTACGAAGGTACTTGTTCTGCAATTCTGCCTGTTTCCCATAGGCAGCCTCCAAGCGGCCTTTCAATTCTTCCGTTTCCGTGGGTGTTTTATCAGCGATTTCAGACACATCCGAGTCCTTCGCCGCTTCTTCGACAACTGCAGATTCAACCGGCTCGTCCACGTTCTCCGCAGGCTTGTTTTCAGCTTCTTTGTTAACTTCGGATTCCATTACAAGAAAAAGGATTCCATTACGTACCCAGTCTCGCAGAGGGTCAACGGGAAAGGGTACGGCTGCTCTATCTACAAATTACTTGGAGCTCGTTTGGGGCTGAAAAAACCATCTGTAACCAGAAAGACAGAAGGTCGAACCATCTCCAGTTGCCCTTCTGCCGCAAAAGGCACCAAGGCGGTTTCGCCAGACGTCAGGGTATCGTTCCCAAAGGTTGCTCCTCCTGAAATCATATGGATCAAACTAGGTTGCTCATTGGCGGGGAAATTCAATTTGCGAGCGCCGGGAAAGCGAAACCTGCGAATGCGAAACTCATCGCAATCAGCCAAACATTGTTCCGACGAAGCAATGTCATCTCGAATGGGTTCCGGTTCGAAATCCTTAAAATCGATGCAACTCATGGATTGCTCGACGTGCAGGTCGCGGGGAGCTCCATCCAATCCCACCCTGCCCCAATCAAAAACGCGGTAGGTGGTATCTGAGTTCTGTTGTATTTCCAAGATGAGATTACCTCCGTCGATAGCGTGGAGACGGCCGCTCCTAACCAACAAGGAATCACCGGCTCGTGAAGGAATCCGGTGAACAAGGGCTTCCAGAGTCTCTTCGCGGAGGGCTTTTTCAAAATCTTTTCGGGTGACGCCCTGCTGCAACCCAACCAACAACTTGGCTTCGGCGGTTGCTTCGGCTACGTACCAATTTTCCGTTTTAGGCTCTCCACCAAAACGTTGCGCTGCTTCCGCTGGAGGATGGACTTGCAAACTCAACCGCTCGCAGCAATCCAGCCATTTTACAAGAACGGGGAAAGGTTGCTGGTGATCATTGCCCGGGCCGAACAAGTAGTCTCCTTCCATCTTGACGAGATCTCTCAACGTTTTTCCTTCCCAAGGACCATTCGTGGCAATTGACTGAGCCTCCGGTCGATCCACTACCTCCCAGCTTTCCCCTATGGTCTTGTTTGCAGGCAAGGAACGGCCCATTTTTTCCTCCAGTTTGCGGCCGCCCCACACCCGCTCCTGATAAATTGGCTTGAATTTCAAAATGGACATTTCAACGCGAACGTTTGATTAAAGCTTATTGGCTGGCATGAAGAGGTTTTTTCCTCAACGAAAAGATTGAATGCCAGTCTAATGATTGAGGGAGTGTTGAAGAAGGGAGAAAAAGACAAGGAAAAGGAAAGCTTGGACACGCTGAGTCCGAGGCGGCGTGCTTGGTGGTCGTTGGGCTTTGCATTGATCGGTTTGGCCATTCTAGTAACTCAAGCATACTATCATCCCGATCAAGTCCACAGGGATCCAGTTCCTTCTGAAAGCAGCAACCCTTTTGGCAAGCTCTCTCACTTGGCGGCTTTGCTATTTAGAATGCTGGGGTATGGCGCTTGGTGCGTGCCTTGGATATTTTTCACTGCAGCCTATGTTTGCTTTGCGGACGTGACGAAGCGCATCGTATGGCTTAAAATGGGTTCTGCTCTCGTGCTTTGTTTATCACTTAGTATTTTGGGAAGCGTCTTCGCGGTGGAAATTGGTGAGGAAATGGTCCTGGACACCAGCGAGAAAGCCCAAATATACACAAAAGGAGCAGGTGGTGCATGTGGATATCTATATTCGGGAGTTCCAGCAGAAAATGGCGTTTTTTACGGAGGCCCTTTGTACAGCGTCATAGGACCAGCCGGCTCAGGTATACTGATGAGCGCTTTATTACTGGGAAGTATTGCCCTGTATTTTTCAATTGATCCAAGCAAGTGGTCGGAACGATTAGGGAAAACAGTCGGTTTTCTATTGAAAAAACTTGGTGAACAAAGAGCTCGTTCAAAATCCAGGCAGGAGGAAGAGGAGCCTGTGCATGAAACTCCGGAAGATTCCCTGGACCCTCCTGAAGATCCTGAGCCGGACGACAACGATTCCTTGTTTGGCAGCGTTGAACCCATAGTTGATGAAACCAGCTCGAAAAAAGTGCCCGCTCGAAAGAAAAAGCGGAAGAAAGTCTCCAAGGAAGAGTTGGAACCGAAAGAGATGGCAGAACCCGAAGTGGAGGCGGACCCGGAGCCGGAATCGGTAAGTGAGTTGGAACCGGAGCCCAAGGAAAAAGACCCCGAAAGTGATTTAGGTGGGTTCAAAATCGTGCGTAGCGAGAAAACAACCAAGGCGCAGGATCTCTTCCCTGAACGCAAAGGCGATTATAAATTCCCCCCCCTTGACCTATTGATGGATCCTCCGGACGCCGATGATGGTGGAGACGAGGATCATATGAAAAAAGCCCAAAACCTTCGGGACACCTTGGCCGAGTTCAAAATCGAAGTTGAATTGGGTGAAGTGCATACCGGTCCGGTTATAACGCGATACGACGTTCATCCTGCCGCAGGTGTTCGGGTGGAGAAAATTGCCAACCTCGACAAAAACCTGGCCATGGCGCTTAAAGCTGAATCCGTTAGGATATTGGCTCCTGTCCCAGGCAAGGGTTGCGTAGGTATCGAGGTGCCAAACGCCAAGGCTTCCCCTGTCTGTATCAAGGAAATCCTGGAGTCAACTGCTTGGGCGAATGCAAATGCCGAGATACCCGTCGTCCTAGGCAAGGAAGCAAGCGGGAAGGCTTTGGTGACCGATCTCACTAAAATGCCTCATCTGCTCATCGCAGGTTCCACGGGATCAGGAAAGACAGTCTGCGTGAATGCGATCATTGCATCCCTCTGCTACCATGCCAGTCCCGAGGACGTACGTTTCATCATGGTGGACCCCAAGATCGTTGAAATGAAAGTTTACAATGATCTGCCTCATATGCTGATTCCCGTAGTAACGGAACCCAAAAAAGTGCCTGCGGCATTGAAGTGGTTGTTGATCGAGATGGAACGTCGTTATCAAATCTTCGCCAAGGTAGGTGTTCGCAACTTGGCAGGATTTAATGCCAAGATATTGAAGGACAAAGAGGAAAAAGCTAAAGCCGATGCCATGGATGCCGAGCTCACTCCAGAGGAAAGAGCGGCTTTATCTACAATCGAAGTGCCTCGGGATGAAGGCGTGCTGGAAATCCCTGAAAATAAATTACCTTACATTGTTTGCATAATCGACGAATTAGCGGACCTGATGATGGTCGCTCAAGCTGAAATTGAAACAGGGATCGCGCGCTTGGCTCAATTGGCCCGTGCCGCCGGCATTCATTTGGTCATTGCAACCCAAAGACCATCGGTCAACGTCATCACGGGTGTGATTAAGGCCAATTTGCCCAGTAGAATATCTTTTCGCGTTGCGTCTCTGCAGGACAGCCGAACCATTCTCGACGGCAAAGGAGCCGAGGCTTTAATAGGTAAGGGTGACATGTTGTTCATTCCACCAGGAAGCGCCAGCTACCTCCGCGCCCAAGGCGCTTTCGTAAGTGACGAGGAAATCAATGGCGTAGTGGACTTTTTGAAACAAAACGGACCTCCCGACATTGTGGAGGAAGTACAACAGCAAATAGACTCGGCCGAAGAAGAGGATATACTCGGCGGAAGTGGCGGCGAGGACGATGATCCCATGCTTTCCAAAGCCCTGGAGGTCATAAGGACGACAAAACGGGCTTCCACTTCCAATTTGCAACGAAAATTAAAGATCGGCTACAACCGCGCCGCCCGCATCATGGATGAACTGGAGGAGCGAGGAATAGTCGGCCCCGACAATGGAGCGCAGCCTCGTGAAATCCTCAAAGACTTGTAAAACTTTCTTTTCTTCTATTATGGAAAATACAAAGGTTTCGTTTTGCGGGTTGATTCATTCGCTTATAACGCATTAAGAATATTTTATAGATGGCAAGCTTGGGACAAAAACTCGCAGACGCGCGAACCCGCAAGGGAATATCGATTCGCGAAGCATCCGAAAGTACGAAGATTCGGGGCGATTACCTTACGAAGTTCGAAAGCGACGATTTCGAAATGAACTTGCCGGCGGTTTACTTACGAGGGTTTCTGACCAATTACGCGCGCTATCTCAATCTCGACCCAGAAGGGATATTGGCGGATTTCGAAGCTTCCCAACCAGCTGGCAAAAGTCGCTCTCCCCTACAGGCAATTGGCACCATCACTGTGGACTCTCCCAAGGAGGACACCGCATCGTCGGGTGATTCTCCTCCACCTATTCCTCCAACAAACCCGCCAGATGATTTTCCCTGGGTCAAATTTGGTTTGATCGCTGCTTCATTCGTCGCCCTGATCATTATAGCTTTCTTGGTCGTTAAATTCTGGCCGGAAGGTGAAGAGGCAGGCCCTGAAAAGGACAAGCAGCTGCCAGTGGAAGAGCCTCAGCGGATGCAAGACCTTCAGATCGTTGCAAAGGGGCCAATCAAGAACCTGGTAATACAGATGGATGGCGGCCCCAGTGAACGTATGACGGATATTGCCCAAGGAGAAATTCTTCCATTTAAATTCTCCAAATCCTTTAAGGGAGCAGCCACGGAGATGGAAAACATTTCCTTGGTGATAGACGGAGCCACCTACAGACTTCCCGAAAAAGGCAAGGGGAACTTCGTTTGGCCAGCCGATTAATCAACTATTCGCCAAGGCGCCGGCTTCTTCTTCCATTTGCTTGATTCCAACGGGAGTTCCTAAAACTTCCATCAAGACAATGGCTTCACGAGTCGCCAGTGGAGAATTCAAGCGAGTCCGAACAGACCGCGAAAGAGAATGGCTTGGGATATCCCGACGCATTGAGTCAATCCGGGCAT
>PBLJ01000006.1 GCA_002721705.1 Opitutia bacterium | reverse complement strand
GAGACCTCCGCTGAAGCAATGGCTTGTTGGATTCGCGTTCTTTATCGTTTTTGCGGCCGCAATACTTTTAAATTGAAAATCATTAAAATATGAAAAAACCACTGCTAATTGCCCTTCTTTTACTTCCGTTTGCGTCGCTCCATGCAGTCCCGGAAGGCATCGCCGGCCCACTCGTCGGCGCCATCGAACCGGATCGGGTGACCTTATGGATGTTCGCCCCGGCCGAGGCTCAATGCAAGTATACCTATCATTCCGATAGCTCTGATTCGCCCAAAAGTGGCCAAGGGCAAATGTCTGCAGTCTCCAATCCAGCTGGAGAAGGTCCGGGCCTACCATTCAAATCCGTTGTCCAAGGGTTGTCGCCGGACACGCTCTACCATTTCGAAATCACCGTCGGAGGAAAGAGTGACCCCGCTTGGTCGGGATCCTTCAAGACGGCGCCGGCAGTGGGAAAGCCTGCGGCCTTCAGGCTGGCGCTCACCTCCTGCATGAAGATCGGGCAGCCCCAGGCATCCTGGTATCTTCTGCTCGCCCAGCAGCCTGACATTCACCTCACCGTGGGCGACACGCACTACGCCGACACCACGGATCCGACGGTGCAGTGGAAACACCACGTAGCCTACCGCCGCCAAAAGGAATTCGCCACCGTGCTGCGCAACGTCCCGACCTACGCGATCTGGGACGACCACGATTACGGTCCCAATAATTCCGATGGTACGGCGAAGGGCAAGGAACGTTCGCTGGCGGGCTGGAAGCAGGTCTGGGCAAATCCAACCCTCGGAACTCCCGATATCCCGGGCGCTTTCTTCAAGTTTTCCCATGGCGACGTTGATTTCTTCATGGTGGACAGCCGCTACCACCGCTCGCCCGACAAGGCTCCGGACGACGACCGGAAGCGCATGCTGGGTGATGCTCAGTTCTCATGGTTGCTGGAAGGCCTCAGGAATTCCAAAGCCCGCTTCAAAGTCATCGTCTCCGGCAGCACGCTTAACCACAGCAAGGCGGATGGCTGGCGGATCTACACCTTTTCACGCCACCGCCTCTTCGATGCCCTCAAGAAGCACGCGATCTCCGGTGTGATGTACATGTCGGGCGATATCCACAGCTCCCTCGTTTGGGAGCACCACGAGTCCGATCGCATCGGCTATCCTCTGGTCGAGGTCATTTCCTCCGGGGTGGCCTACAGCAGGACACTCAGCTTTGCCACGGTGGATTTCGACACCACTCGCGAGGATCCCATTGCTCGGGTCCGAATCGTCTACGGCGACGGCACAATCCGCGCAGACAAGACATGGAAGCTTTCGCAACTGGTGCCGAAGAAATAGAATCGGGCCAATAGCCGAACCCAAAAAGTAGAGAAACTGAGTATGAATAGATCAGACCTGACAGTTTCATCCTTCCTCCTCATTGCTCTTCTGGGAAGTTTTGCCCTTGGCGCGGAAAAAAAACCTAAGCCGAACGTCGTATTCTTTCTGGTTGATGACTTGGGCTGGGCGGACGTGGGGTGCTATGGCAGTAAGTTCCATGAAACTCCAGCGATCGACCAATTGGCAAAAGAAGGCATGCTATTCGACAACGCCTATTCGACATGCCACGTCTGTTCGCCTAGCCGAGCAAGTATCCTGACGGGCAAGTACCCTGCTCGGACAAATTTGACTGAGTGGCTGGGAGGGCGTCCCGAGCGGGACTACGAGCCGCTCCACCACGGAGAAAAGCTGACCGCTTTGCCGGACGAGGAGGTGACCCTGGCCGAAACCCTCAAGCGCCATGGTTACGCCACTGCGAACTACGGTAAGGCTCACCTGAGGGTCGACCCGAAGGCCTATGGGTTCGACGAGGAGATCACGGGATGGGTGCGTTCCTATCACTATCCTTTTGGCGGCGCTTACAATAACAAGCTGCCGGCCCAAAAAGGTGACTACTACACCGACAAGCTGACCGATGCGGCGTTGGATTTCATTGAGCGCAACAAGGACCAACCCTTCTTCGTGCATCTCGAACACTTCGCAGTGCACGACCCGATCCAGGGGCGCCCGGATTTGGTGGAGAAATATCGAAAGAAACTTGCGGCGATGCCAAAACGGGAAGGACCGGATTTCATTCTTGAATCCAATCCGGATGGGCCGCTGTTAACGGAGGAAGAACTAAAAGCTTTGGCGGAGAATGACGAGCTGCATGCACATCAGGAGGCGCGCGTGTGGTGGGTGAAACAAAAGCAGGACAACGTGGAGTTTGCCGGCATGCTCGAGGCCACCGATGAAAGCCTGGCGCGAATTCGAGCGAAGCTGAAGGAACTGGGCCTGGATAAGAATACCATCGTTATATTTACGGCAGATAACGGAGGCATGTCCGCATCGAACCAGTACCGGGGAATCAATCATTCCAGAAACTCTCTCGATAGCCGCTTTGCTTCTTCCAATCTTCCCTTGCGGGGAGCCAAAGGCTGGAACTACGAGGGTGGTGTACGAGTCCCTTTGGTTGTGCATTGGCCTGGGCGGACTAAGCCGAATTCCAAATCCCATGCCTTGGTCACGGGAACCGATTACTACCCAACCTTGCTCGAGATGATGGGCTTGCCCACCTTGCCCGAGCAGCACGTCGACGGAGTCAGTTTCCTGCCCGCCCTCCGGGGCAAGGCTCATGACCGAGGGGCCATCTACTGGCACTTTCCCCATTACAGCAACCACGGCTACCAAAGCCCCGGCGGGGCGATCCGGTTGGGGAAGTACAAGTTGCTCGAATACTACGAAAAAGGGAGTGTCCAGCTCTTCGATCTGGAACAGGACATTGGGGAGCAGAACGATCTCTCCGAGTCCAAACCGGATATCACTGCGAAGCTCTTGAAGATGTTTCATGATTGGCGTGATGAAGTGGATGCCAAAATGCCTTATCCGAAAACCGCGACCTCGAAACCGGCAAAGGGTTCGCGGGTTACCAAGCCCAAGCCCAACAACGCCCCTAGGTCAGGATCGAATTTAGTTGCCGACGTCGCGTCCTTCGCTCCCGGTTGGAAGGTCCGCGACTGGGGCGGTCCGGCCATGAAACCCGGGTTGCGGGCTCAATGGGATGGTCGTGAGAAGGTGCTGCTGACGCACCCGCTCAGCAAGACCGTTCCCTGCGTGCTGTCCCGGAAGGTCGATGTACCGGCGGGAAAGAAAACCACCCCCCAGCTCGATGTCACCAATCACCCGAAGGGCAATTGGAAACTGGTCGTTCTGGTCAATGGAAAGGAAGAGCTCAGCGAGGACATAACGGAAACGAAATGGCAACGGTTTGAAGTCGACCTCAGCAAGCACGACGGCAAGACGGTTGACGTCGAGCTCCAGAACCAAGCCACCGGTTGGTCCCATGAAGCCGCCTACTGGAGCCGGATTGCAATCAAGCGCTGAAGGGCTTCTGCATGTATTTCAAATGCAAGTGGCATAAAGTGGGATAGATTCGCTATTGTCTAATATGGAAAAAGTTACATCGCCTGGAATCGATCGACGTCGCTTTTTGCAAGGCGCCGGCCTTTCCCTGACATTGCCTTTTCTGGAAAGTGGGGCATCCAAGGCAATGGCAGCGGTTGAGCCCATTCGCACCAAGCGAATTTTGGCCCTTGGCAATCACCTTGGGTTTTATCCGGGGGCGTTCTTTCCGAAGGAAAAGGGAACTGATTACGTCATCAGTCCGACCCTGAAGAACATTGAGAAGCACCGGAAGGATTACACCGTTTTTTCTCATCTCGATCATGACAGCGGAGGAGGGCATGGCGGGGGAAATGCTTTCCTTACCGGTGTTCGCAAGCAGGAGTCCAATGGTTTTCCGGAGAAGAACGTTTCCCTGGATCAGATTGCGGCCGAACACGTGGGGAGCGCTTCGAGGTTTCCATCCATTACTGCTGGAATCGGGGAGGGGACGGACATGTGCTGGACGCGTACGGGTGTTCGCATTCCTCCGGTCAACAGTCCGTCCCGTTTATTCGAGGCTCTTTTCGTGCAAGCTCCCAAATCGGAACGCCAAGTCGAGCGTGAACGGCTTACGCATCGAGGAAGCGTGCTCGATGCTCTTCGGGAGTCCGCCAAATCCCTTCATGGCGATCTCAATCCTGCGGACCGCGACAAACTGGATCAGTACCTGACCTCGGTGCGCGAGGTGGAGCGCCGGCTGCAGATGTCCGAGGCCTGGCTCGACAAGCCGAAGCCCAAGCCAGGCATTAAGCCAATTGCAGACGAGGATCGCATGCACATCGAGGAACTGCCGCTTTTCTTCGATCTGCTCACTCTTGCCTTGCAGACCGATTCCACCCGGGTGGCGACCTTTGAAATACCCATCGGGTTTTCCACTACCGATTTGGATGGCGTCTCCTATGGTTACCACGGCCTGTCTCACCACAGCAAGAGTGAGAACAAACTCAGTGAGCTTCAGGTGGCAGAGGATTACATCTTCGGCCAAGTCAATCGATTGTTCAATAGTCTCAAGGAAGCAAAAATTTTCGATGATACCTTGGTAATTGTTGGTAGCGGGATGAGCGACGGTTCCAAGCACAGCAACAAGGATCTTCCCGTGCTTCTGGCCGGCGGCGGCCTCAAGCATCAAGGCCACGTGATCTGTCCTGCCGACAAACATAAGCGCGTACCCCTGTCGAACCTCTGGTTGTCATCCCTGCAATGGTTCGGCGTCGAGCGCGATCGTTTCGGCAAGAGCAGTGGCACTTTTTCACAGATGGATTTTTCCTGAACCATGACCCGCTCGCGTCTCATCGGGATTGCCCTCATCTGGCTCTTCTGCGCGAGCGCACTGCAGGCCGAGCTACCCAAAAGCTTCTTAAAGCAGTACTGCTATAAGTGTCACGGCCCTGACAAACAGAAGGCTGATCGCCGCTTCGACGTTTTGCCCGCCAGCATTGATGATTTCAAGCACCAGGAATTGTGGCAGGAAATCTTGGACCAGCTCAATTTGGGAGAAATGCCACCCGAGGAAGAAAGGCAACCAAGCGATGAGGAGAGGCTAAAGGTTGTCGAAATCATCACCAAAGGCATTGCCGAGTCGCGGGAAAAGTTTGCCGGCAAAGGCAGCCACACCGTGCTTCGCCGACTGAATAAGTTCGAGTACCTCAATACCATTGGCGATTTGCTCGGTCTGGATACGAGCGCATGGAGTCCATCGGCGGATTTTCCCGCAGACGTCTTGGTGGAAGGGTTCGACAATGATGGGGAGGAACTGGTTACCTCCGGGTTGTTGTTGGAAAAATATTTACCTGCCGCCGAGCAGGCGATCGCCCGGGCCACGAAGTTCGGGGCTAGGCCGGAGAATAAAAGCTATTCCCAAAAGACCCCTTTCTATTTTCAAGGAAAGGAGTCCAAGGGCTTGCCCAAACTCTTCCAGGTGGATCGCTTCCGATTTGTTCCGGAAACGCCTTACACGGATTTGTACGGCCGTTATTTTCGGGGGGGACACTTGGGGTTCCTGCCCTTGCACCGAATAGGAGGAATTCCCCAAAGCGGAAAGTACACCATTCGGGTGAAGGCCGCGGCCGTTACCCGTGATCATCCCTACGGCAAAGTGCTCGATGACTTTCGTAACGGGGACCCACTGGTTATGGAGTTTGCGTCAGTGGACCGAAAGGGAAGTACGACGGTGGGGATCGGAAACGTAACGAAATCGGTTTCCCTGACTTCATTCGAACTCACGGATGCGAAACCCGAATGGTTTGAATGGACGGGGTATTTGGAGAAGGGTTATGAGCCGGAGGTCCGATTTCGTAACGGTACTACGGCCGCCAAGCGTTTGGTCCGATTGCTTCTCAACAAGGCCGATCAATTCCCCGAGTTCAGGGCGTTTGCCAAGATGCGTGAGACCGGCAGCGGCGGTTTGGAGAGGTGGCATGGCACTCTCAAGGCCTATCGTGGACCTAGGCTTCGAGTGTGGGAAATCAAGGTGGATGGACCATACGTCGAGCAATGGCCGCCCAAGGGGCATGATACTCTCTATGGCGATCTAACGCCGAAGAACCTAAGCCCGGAGACAATCAACGATCGATTGGTTCAATTCGCCAGCCTTGCCTTTCGTCGCCCCCCGACGGAGGGCGAGCTGAAACCCATCCTCGAGATGGTGCGAGCCAAGCTTAAAGAAGGGCTATCCCCCTTGCAGTCCCTTCAGCTTGGATTCCAAACGATCCTTTCCGCTCCCGGTTTTCTTTACCTTAAGGAAGGTGAAGGTGAATTGGCCGACTATGCCCTTGCTTCGAGGTTGTCCTATTTTCTTTGGTCCTCGATGCCCGATGCCGAACTGTTCGAGTTGGCGAAGCAGGGGACTTTGAAGAACCCGACGACCCTGGCCAAACAAGTGAACCGTATGCTTGCCGATCCAAAGGGCGAGCGCTTCGTAGGCAATTTCACCAGGATTTGGCTGGAGCTCGACAATATTGGAAAGATGCCTCCGTCCAAGGAATTCGTTAGTTTTTACCGGGACAATTTGGAATCCGCCATGCGTAAGGAAACCGATCGACTATTCAAACACGTTCTTGAGGAGAATCTTCCCCCTGTGGAGTTGCTGGCCGCCGACTATAGTTTCCTCAACCGCGAGCTGGCGGAGCACTACGGAATCCCCGGGCTGGAAGGGAATCATTTTCGCAAGGTCAGCCTGCCGAATGCGACGCGCGGCGGAATCCTGGGGCACGGCAGTTTTTTAACAGCTTCGGCCAATGGCGTGGACACCTCGCCGGTGGTGCGCGGGATTTACGTGATGAACAAACTCCTGGGTTATACCCCGCCGCCCCCGCCCGACGACGTGCCGGCCATCGAACCAGACGTGCGCGGCGCCATCACCCTGAGAGAACAACTGATCAAGCACCGTGCGGACGCCACCTGCTCCCAGTGCCACAACAAGATCGACCCGGCGGGCTTCGCCTTGGAGAACTACGACGCCATCGGCGCTTGGCGCGATCAATACACCGCCAAACTGCAAGTAGACTCCTCCGGAAGGCTCCCTGGCGGCAAGAGCTTCGCCTCCAACGCCGAGTTCAGGAAGTTGGTTGTGGCGCAGGCCGAAACCTTCACCCGTTGCCTGACCAAGAAGTTACTTACCTACGCCATCGGTCGGCAACTGAACAGCAGTGATCGCCCAAGCATCGACAAAATCAGCAAGGAAATGGCCGGCAAGGACAAAGGTCTGCGGGATCTCATTCAGGCCGTCGTCGCCAGCGAAAGCTTTCTGCGGAACTAACCCTTCATCCCCCTACCTATGATCAATCGAATATTCTCCTTCCTCGTTGTCCTTTCCCTGAGTCCCCTTTCGGAAGCGGCGGCGAAAAAGCCCAATATTCTTTTCGCTTTCGCCGACGACTGGGGAAGGCAGGCTTCCATCTATGCCAAGGTCGAGGGCGCGGGTGGCATCAACGACGCGGCCAAGACCCCGAATTTCGATAAACTGGCAGGGGAGGGGGTTCTCTTCACCAACGCTTACGTCAATGCCCCATCCTGCACGCCGTGCCGGAGCGCCATCCTTTCCGGTCGGAACTTTTGGGAGACGGGCAGGGGAGCCATTCTTCAGGGAGCGGTATGGGATGAAAAGATACCGACTTGGCCACTGCTTCTTAGGGATTCCGGGTACCACATCGGAAAGAGTTACAAGGTCTGGTCACCCGGTACGCCCAAAGACGCTGGTTATGGCGGAAAAGCTCATTCCTTTGAAAAGGCGGGCAGGAACTTCAGAGTGTTCTCTCAATACGTTTCGGGCAGGATGTCGAAGGGAGTGACGATGCAGGCAGCCAAGGAGGAGCTTTACCGTGAAGCCCGCCGGAACTTCCAGTCTTTCCTCGATAAGCGCAAGAAGGGGCAACCCTTCGCTTATTGGTTTGGTCCAACCAACGTTCACCGCAAGTGGATCAAAGGGTCGGGCAAGAAGCTTTGGGGCATCGATCCCGACACGCTCAAGGGCAAGATGCCCGCGTTCCTGCCCGACGTCCACGAAGTGCGTCAGGACTTGGCGGACTATCTCGGTGAGATCGCCGCCTTCGACGCTGGCTTGGGCATCTTGATCGAGGAACTGAAGAAGTTGGGCGAGTACGAGAACACCATCATCGTGGTGAGCGGGGATCATGGAGCTCCAGGTTTTCCCCACGGGAAATGCAACCTCTACGACTTCGGTACACGGGTATGCCTTGCCATCGCCGGTCCGGGTATTACGGGAGGACGCGTGGTAAATGATTTCGTCGGTTTGCCCGACTTGGCTCCCACTTTCCTCGAGGCGGGCAAGGTCGATGTGCCCATGGGGATGTCTGCCCGCAGCCTTTGGAAGACCATGAAATCGAAGAAAAAAGGCTGGGTGGACCCATCCCGCGATGCCGTTTTCACTGGCCGGGAAAGGCATGTGTATACTTCCCGTCCCGGTTACTTGCCTTATCCGCAACGAGCCATTCGAACCCAGGACTTCCAGTTCGTGATCAACTTCCGTCCCGATCGCTGGCCTCTCGGCGATCCCTATCTGCTGGACACTCCGAAGGAACCGAACTTTGGGCTCTTGGAACAACAGACCTTCGTCACCTTGGCCGACGAGGATGCGGGGCCGACCAAGGCTTGGATCGTCACCAACCGCAAGGACCCGAAGGTGAAGCCTTTCTTCGATCATGCCTATGGCAAGCGTCCACGCGAGGAACTCTACGACATGAGAAAGGATCCCGACCAAATGAAGAACGTCGCCAGTGATCCCGCCTATGCCGAGACCTTGAAGAAGCTGCGGACCCGCTTGATGAACTATTTGCGGGAAACCAACGACCCGCGTCTGGTCGACGACGGCAAGTTCTTCGAGACCCCTCCCATGTCCGGTCCGGTCCCTGGCAGAAAATAAGCTCGAGGCCTATGGCTTGAGAACGGGCGGCATTTTGTCGGCGAAGGCGCAGTCGGTCTTCTTCAGCTCGACAATGGTCTGCTTCCGCAATTTGCGCAACAGGCCGAGATGCTTGTCCTGCATCGCGAGGTTGGTGAATTCATTCGGATCCTTCTTCATGTCATACAGTTCTTCGGTCTCTCCGGGGATCAGGTTGCGTATATACTTGTAGCGATCCGTCCGCAGGGACACCCACCACGGCACTTCCTGCTTCTGGTAGATGGGGTCTTCCTTCATGTCGATGACCTCGTCGCAATCCTTCCCGTAGCTCATTCCCGTGTGGGCCAACAGGAATGGCGTCTTCCACCCTTTGCCCTTGGGGTTCTCGAGTAGCGGGGTGAGGTCGCGCCCATGCATTTTCCAGGGAAGTTCCAGCTCGGCTATCTTGAAGAAGGTAGGCACGAGGTCGGTTCCTCCCACTGGCTTGGCGCATACTTTGCCTTTGGGGAAGCGCTTGGGCATGCTGACGATCAGCGGGCCGCGGATGGTACCGTCGTAGGGGGCGAGCTTCATTTGAAATCCTTGTTGGCCCCAGGCTATTCCCTGGTCCGCACCGAAGACGATCAAGGTATTGTCGTACTGGCCGGTGTCCTTGAGCGCCTGGACTAGTTTTCCGACTCCTTCGTCGATCGCGAGAACGCCTTGGTGGTATTGGCGTGTGAGGGCATGGATGTCGTTTCCGTGGATGGCCTTTCCGCTCACCGTACGTCCGGCGAATTGGCCGGAGTTCAGAACGGGCAAGCCGTCGGGACCGGGGATCCATTGCTCTTTTTCCCGGGAATACTTGGGTTTCCCTTCGCGGGGTGGATAAATGTCCTTGGGGATCGGTATCTTCGAATTGGGGTAGCGGTCGTAATGTCGTTTCGCTGGAGTGAACGGGCCGTGCACGGCGCCATAGCAAAGCCAGAGGTAAAAAGGTTTTTCCTTGTCCTTGCCGTGGCCGCCGCGGATGTATTCCTCGGCCCACTTGGTGTAGTTGTCGGACGAGTAGCCTTTCGTCATGACGGGCTTCGGCCCATTGGTCTGGATCAATTGGTCATCGAAATAGTTTCCCGAGTTGCCGGGGAAGGCGGGTCGGTTCCAGACCTTCTGGAAGTCCCAGTCACGTCCGAATCCGTTGTCCACTCCGGTGTGCCATTTCCCGATTTGGGCGGTCTGGTAGCCTTGCTTGCGAAACACCGCGGGCCAAAACGGGCACTGCTTCGGATCGTATGCGCTGCTGGGGTACTCGCCCTGCATCCGCATGGAGTTTACGCCGTAGGTTTGGTGGCCGGTGAGCAGGGTGGCCCGCACGGCCATGCACCAAGTGCCCATGTAGCAATTCGCGAAGCGGACGCCATTTTCCGCGAGGGAGTCGATGTTGGGGGTATTCACCCAATCGGGCGCTTCCGGGTAGCAACTGACTGACCTATGCGACTGGTCGTCTGTGAAGATAAATAGTATGTTGGGCTTCTTGTCTGCCAAGACCTGAGTCGTGAGGAAGGTCATGGCGAGAATGGCCAAGAGTTTTGGTGTTGAGGGTTTCACGTCGATTGGGCGTTGTAAGTTAAAGGAGTAAGATAGCCCAAGTTGCCTTGCCATGGTTTTAGTTGGCAAGTGAATTCGAGATTGCCTTGAAAGCGGGTTTCCTTGTTGTCGCTCTACTTCCCCTTGACCTAACGATAGAATGCAATCCATGAAAAAATTTCTCATTTGTTGCCTTTTTGCCTTCGGCTTTGCTGCTCAGGCGGCCAAGAAACCAAATATTGTCTTCATCTTCGCCGATGACTGGGGTTGGGGCGACCTAGGTTGCCATGGCCACCCCTACCTCAAGACTCCCAACATCGACCGCTTGGCCACGGAGGGTACGGACTTTCACCGGTTTACCGTCGCCAGCGGGGTCTGCTCGCCCAGTCGCACGGCCGTCATGACGGGCCAATTTCCCGCTCGCTACAACATAGACGGTCATTTTGCTTGGGTGCCCAGCAACGCCAAGCGCAACATGCCGGACTGGCTCGACCCCCAAGCGCCATTGTTATCGCGCTTTCTGCAAAAAGCGGGCTATGCCACCGCCCATTACGGCAAATGGCACTTGGCCAACGACATGATCCCCGACGCGCCCTTTCTCAGTGAGTACGGCTATGACGACTACGGAGCCTACAATTGTTCGGGTCCTCAGATGTTCGTTCACGATGACGTCAAGAGCGCCATCCCCTTCATCGAGAAAAGCCATGCCCAAGGAAAGCCGTTTTTCATCAACCTTTGGATTCACGAGCCGCACACGCCTTTTCACGTTGATCCCAAGCTACAGAAACTGTTCCCCAAGCTGAGCGAGGAGCACAGCATTTACGCTGCTACCCTTTACCACGCCGACCAACGTATCGGCCAGTTGCTCGATGCCTTGGATCGATTGAAGCTAGCGCACGACACCTTGGTTATCTTCAGTTCCGACAATGGGCCCGCCCGCGCCAGTTCGCCCACCAAGCTGGCCTTGTCCTACGACTCGGCCACTGGTCCGGGCTATGGCATAGCTGCGGCAAAGGGTATCACTGGTGGGCGACGGGCCTACAAGGGAGCTTTGCTCGAGGGCGGCATCGGCGTGCCCTTCATCGTTCGCTGGCCGGGCAAGGTGCCCGCAGGCAAGGTGGACAAGACAGCCATCCTCTCCGCGGTCGATCTCTTGCCGACCTTTTGCGAGCTAGCGGAGGTCAAGTTGCCCCAGAGCTACCAGCCTGATGGTATAAGCCAAGTGAAGGCCTTGATGGGGAAGGGGAGCGCCTTGCGCGAAAAGCCATTGTTTTGGAAGATCGGCGCCCCATGGCCCGCCCGACCGACCAAGCCTGATCACTGGGTGTCCTTTGCCGTGGCGAAGGACCAATGGAAGCTCGTGACCAATGCAAAAGGCACCCACATGGAACTCTTCGATTTGGTTGCTGATCCCTACGAGAAAACCGACCTCAAGGAAAAGAATCCCGAGGTTGTGAAGAAACTGTCTCAATTGCTCGAGGAATGGAAGGCCACCTTGCCCGCCAAGCCAACGGGGAAGGTGTTTTCCAACCTTCGTAGGAAATAACCGCTCCTTTACCGTTATGAAGTGTTTTTCCTTAATCCTCCTTGTTTTCAGTTCACTCCCTTTGTTGGCCAAGGACTCGCTGTCGCCTTTGGTGGGTGGCAAGGTTCCGCAGGACGTCGCTTCCCTCTGGAAAGGGTATGATCCGCGGGTGGAACCTTTGGAAGTCGAGATCGTGCGTGAATGGGAACAGGACGGACTGACCGTCCGTTCCCTGCGCTACCGGATAGGAACCTTTAAGGGCAAGGCTGCCCACATGGCGGCGTTTTATTCGTTTCCCAAGGAAGGCAAGGACTTGCCCGGCGTGATACATATCCATGGCGGCGGTCAACGGGCCTCTCTCACCCAAGTGGTTTACTTTGCGTCCAAGGGTTATGCGGCTCTTTCGGTCAACTGGGGAGGCAAGGAGATGGAGCGTGCCAAGCCAGGCGATCTCAACACCGACTGGGGGGCAGTCGACCCGACGCAGCAAAACGTCCAGGGTTATTACAATCTCTTGCCTGGTGAAAAGTTCCTCGATTCCCTCGACTCACCGAGGAACTGTAACTGGTTTCTTCTTACCTTGGGTTGCCGGCGAGGGCTCACTTTCCTAGAGAAGCAACCGGTCGTGGATGCCGACAGGTTGGGGGTTTTCGGTCACTCCATGGGCGGCAACCTCACCATTTACGTGGCTGGTTCGGACAAGCGTGTCAAGGCGGCTTCCCCATCCGTAGGCGGATCGGGTTTCCGCCTTGATCCCTATTTCCAGATTCCTCCGCAGATCCGGGCAGTCAAGGGGGACCGCGAATTGTTTCGCAAAACCATGGGCTACCAAAATTATGCCAAGCGCATCGCGGCCCCGGTCCTGCATCTTGGGGCCACCAACGACTTTCATGGCTTGATGGACGCCACCTATGCCACCGGTGCTCTTCTGCCCAACAAGGACAACCGCTATGTCTTCGCCCCTCACTTCAACCACCGCTTCAACGACGAGGAAGAGATTGCTCGCCCTCTCTGGATCGACGTTCATCTCCAAGGACGGGAACCTCTTCCGAAAACACCACGGGCCAAGTGGGCGCTGAAGACGCCCTCGGGCATTCCTCATTTCAAGGTCATGCCCGATCCCAAGCTGCCTGTCGCCAAGGTCAGCGTGTTCTACAGCGAGGACGGTGATCCGCGCTCCCGCTTCTTTCGCGATGCCCAAGCCACAAAGGTTGGCAAGGGAACTTGGGAAGCCCACTTGCCCAAGCTAGACTTGGAAGCCCCGCTCTTCGCCTTTGCTCATGTCTATTACGATCTTCCCAAGCCTGAACCCTTGTCACGAAATCGCACCGTGGAGCAATTCTGCCTCAGTTCCAATCTCTTGGTCGCGAAACCCGAGGAACTGAAGGAGGCAAAAGTCAAGGCCACCGCCAAACCATCCCTCCTCATCGATGACTTCAAGCGAGGCTTCCATGACTGGTACTCGCTCAACAAAAACCACCAGAGCCTGTGGCAGCACTGGACACGCAAGGTGACTGACTCCATGTGCCGGGGACCCGACAATGCATTGCTTTCTCTTCACATGGAAAGCGAACGGCCCAATTCCTTTGTCATTGTCCTGCAGCAAAACACTTGGCGTTCCTATCGAGGCAAAAAAGGTACCTACGTGGCGGTTGTCGACCTCAAGGGGGGCAAGCCCGAAACCATTCGCTTGAGCCCAGCCGATTTCAAGGAGGCGCAGACAGACACCGCGCTCCGGACTTGGGCTGAGATCGACGAGCTGGGTCTTTGCGCTAAGTATCTGGTCAAGAAGGGTAAACCCAAAACCTTTCCCGAATCACGCTGGCAAGGGCCTCGCCCAAAGCTCATCCGCTTGGAATGGCAGGTAAAGGCTCCATGATTAATAGAATCCTCTCATTCTGCTTTTTTGCTTTCACTGGCGCGGCTTTATTGGCTCAAGGCGCCCCGAAGCCGAAAGCGTCCAAGGATCCCGAATTCAAGCGTCCGCAATCCAAGCATCGCACCAGTCGCCCCGTTCCAAACCCTTGGCTTGGCTTCGGCCATGATGACCATCCGGCCATGAGAGGAGCAACCTACCTCATGAAAGCCGAGGAAATTCAGGCCATGCCTCGACGAGGAAAGAACGCAAACAACCAAGAACCGCTTGGGTTTGCCAAGGGTAGCGGCTTGCGGATCGTTGGCACCGGGCACAGTTGGATGCGGCCGGGTTATGGAACCTTGCCGCACATTGCTCGGGCAGCCGGACTCGAACAGCGCATGCGGCTCAATACCCGCGGAGGGGAAGCGGGAGGCGCCCGTATGATGTGGGAACTCGAAAACGGTATTCTTTCCAGTAAAGGCAAACCCTTCCCCGTCTGCATGGCCGCCATCACGACTGGCCAATGGGACGTCATGATGTGGGGTGGCTATACCAACGACCGGCCCGAGTACTACTTCGGATGGATTGACTTTTGCCTGAAGCACAACCCGAAGATGGAGTTCTATCGATTCAACGGTTGGCCCCAGTGGGCCAATGGCTTTGGCGAGGGCGACCGGGAGCCGCGCATCGAGAACTATCGCGTCTTCGCCACGCAACGAAATCGGCCGGTCACAACCAAGTTGATGGCCGAGATCGAGAAGCGCTACCCCGGTAAAGTGCATGTCCTGCCCACGAACGAGGCCATGCTGCTGGCTTTGGAACTTTACTTCCAAGGGAAATTGCCGGGAATCAAGGGACTGAATCGCAAGGTTGATGGCAAAAGCCCTTCCATTTGGAGTGATGGCGGTCACCTCGGCAAAGGCATGAATTGGCTCGAGGGATACGTATTCTATGCCACGCTTTACAAAAAGTCGCCTGAACTGATCAAGGCAAGGCCTCCGGAGAAAGTGCTCGCTGGCGAACTCGACAAGGTGTTTCGAAAGATCGCCTGGCAGGCCGTGGTGAACTATCCGCTTTCCGGTGTCACCGACAAGAACGGCAACGGCATAGGCGACGAGATCGAGTGATCGAGGAAATGAATCCTTGAATGACTGGATAACTATCCGCTCAGCTGATTTTTGTTCAAAGCCTCCAATGTCTTTTTCGGCAAACCGACTTTCTCGATGAAACCTTTCTTGGGGAGCACTCGTTACTAATTGACGGTTTTGACCGATCCACCTAGAATTATCATTGATGAAAGAATGGCTCCTAGCATGCACCTGCCTTCTACTGTTTGGCATTCCCTCGGTGTGGGCCAATGATGAGAAATCCAAGGATTTGCATGATTGGACCAATTCGGCCGGCAAGGTGATTCAGGCCGGGTTTGTTTCCGCCACCGAAGAATCGGTCACGCTTGTCATGAACGGCAAGAATTACGAAGTGCCGCTCGCGAGCCTTAGTCCCGAATCCCAATCCTTGGCGGCCAAGCTGGCTGAAAGGCCAAAGGGCAGAGATCGAAAGGCGGAACGCAGGAATCGCAAAAAAAAGGACCAAGAAGTGGTCTCCGGTGAATTGCCTCCACTTGCTGAAATCGCCAATCAACCAAGGGTTTCTCCCAACCTCGAGCTGCGATTGAGCGATGCCGACGTAGCCAAGGCGGCTGCCTGGATAGACCACTACCTCGGGCTCGGCTTGAAAAAGGCCGGACAGCGACTGAATGCTCCCGCCAGTGACAACGTGTTCGTTCGTCGGGTCTACCTCGACGTCGCGGGTAGGATACCGACCGACGAGGAAACCCTTGCCTTCGTCGAGAGCAAGGACCCCGGGAAGCGAGCCGCTCTCATCGACGACTTGCTTGTTTCCGACGGCTACCGCTCCCATTTCTTCAACTGGTTGGGCGACCTGCTTCGCTACAAGGATGGCATCAAGCGTTTCAATTATAATTATTACGAGCGTTGGCTTAAGGACCAGATCGACCTCAACCGACCTTGGGACGAGATGGTCACCGATATGTTGACTGCCGAGGGCAGCCTGGCCTCCACCGGTCCCGCTGGCTACTTGTTGCGTGATCCCGGTATGCCGCTCGACAATTTGTCCAACACCTTGTCCATCTTCCTGGCAGCCAACGTTTCTTGCGCCCAGTGCCATGACCATCCCCTTGCCGAGTGGACTCAACGTGAGTTTTTTGAGTTGGCCGCCTTCTTCGGTTCCACCGACGTGAGCGATCGCGACCCCCGGAAAGTGGGCAACAAACTCAAGTCTTCGAACCTGTCCAAGCAGGAAGTTATCGTGGCGGTGGCTCAGAACATGGCCCGAGTGCATTCCCTGCCCCGCCAGGAACTCACCTTCCCCAAGGACTATGTTTACGACGACGTCGAGCCGGGCAGCCAGGTGCAGCCGGCCTTCGTCGTGTGGAAAGATGGGGAGCAGAATGGTCCTGCCTATGGCGTCGACACCAAGACTCCATCCAGCCTGAGATCCAGCTTTGCTTCCTGGCTTACGCACGGCCAGAACCCTCGCTTCGCCACCAGCATAGCCAATCGTTTGTGGAAACGAAACTTTGGGATCGCGGTCCAGGAACCCATCGATGACCTTGATGATCTCTCCCTTGCTTCCAATCCCGAGCTTTTGGAATACTTGCGTCGAGTCATGGTCTACATCGACTTCGATTTGCGCGAGTTTCAGCGTGTAATATACAACACCAAGGCCTACCAAGCGGTTGCCAGCGCCACGCCGCCGATGGGCGAGATCGACGAATACCTTTTCCCCGGTCCGGTTTTGCGGCGCATGACGGCCGAGCAGGCATGGGATTCCATTCTCACTCTGGTGATGGGATCCGATCTGGACGACTACAAGATCGACCAATCCCATGCCGTCACCCGCTTCGCCTTCCCCTTCGATGATCTGTCGATCAGCCAAGTTGGCCAAATGGCCACCGCAATGCAGGCATCCGGTCACTTGAACCTGAAGAGTCGGGGAGGAGGTAATCGTTTGGGTGAGCTCGATTACGTCGATGGAAAGCCACCTAGGAAACTGGGTGGTGAATACCTCTTGCGGGCCTCTGAACTCAAGCAACCGGCTCCCGAGGATCATTTCCTCCGCATGTTCGGGCAATCATCGCGTGAGTTGGTCAACGACGGCAGCCGCGAGGGCAACATTCCGCAGAGTCTCATGCTGATGAACGGTGAAATTCAGGACCTTCTGGTGGAGAAGGATTCCCACTTGGTTCGTCAATTCAGTAAGCGTCGTCTCAAGGAAGGTGTAATCGATTCGCTTTACCTTAGTTTCTTTAGCCGTTCCCCGAGCCCATCCGAACTGAAGAAAATTCAGGCTGCCATGAAAGATGGCG
>PBLJ01000087.1 GCA_002721705.1 Opitutia bacterium | reverse complement strand
TAGGCCCCATGCCCCGTACCGAACACGCGGTCAAAGTGAACCGCCAGGAGTATTACGCCATCATCACGCACATGGACGTCCAGATAGGACGAATACTCGATGCTCTCGAAAAATCGGGCATGGCGAAGGACACCTACGTCTTCTTCTCCGCGGATCATGGACTCGGCGTCGGTCACCACGGTCTCTTCGGGAAACAGAACCTATACGAGCACAGCACCCGCGTCCCCTTCATCGTGACCGGCCCAGACGTCCCCAAGGGCAAACAGGTAGCCGCCCCCGTTTATCTACAAGACGTCATGGCTTCCTCCCTAGAAATCGCCGGCGTCGAAAAACCGGCCCACGTACAGTTCAACAGCCTAATGCCTCTCGCCCGCGGAAAAACCAAGAAATCAAGCTATGACGCGATCTATGGCGCTTACCTGTCCGTTCAACGCTCCGTCACGGTAAAGGACAAGAAATTGCTTCTGTATCCGAACGTTCCCGTGGCCAGGCTCTACGACGTCGCAGCAGACCCGATGGAAATGAAGGACCTTGCGAAAGAAGATGCAAGCAAGCCCCTCATGCGCAAACTCTTCGCCAGACTCCTCAAGCTGCAAAAGGAAACGGGCGACAAACTCGACTTGAAAACAACCTTCCCCGACTTGGCCAAGAAATAGACTTTCCCAGTGTTTGGTTTGCCTTTCATTCCTTAACCATGTCCATCATGCAAAAAAGATTCATTGCTCCGTTGCTCATCCTCCTGCCCGCGTTCTGCTTGGGTGCGTCATCCCAAAAGGAAATCGCTCAAGCTCTCGCGCAATCCGAAGTGAAAGGCGGTTTCATCGTTCACCTCGGGACCAGCGATGGCTCCGCCAGCGCCGCCTTGCGACCGGGCGATAACTACCAAGTTCACGCCCTCGTGACGGACGCCTCCAAACTGGACGCAGTGCGCAAACAAATCCGAAAAGAAGCCGGTATTTATGGCCCGATTGCAGCCGATGCCTGGCACGGCGGCCAATTGCCGTACGTCGACAATATGGTGAACTTGCTCCTGATTGAGGAAGGAACCGGGGTGAGCCAAAAGGAAATCCTCCGTGTGCTGACCCCTCTGGGCAAGGCATACCAAAAGAAGAATGGCTCTTGGAAGGTCATCGACAAGCAGTGGCCAGAAGAAATCGACGAATGGACCCACTACCTTCATGGGGCGGACGGCAACGCCGTGGCCAAGGACACCCGAGTCGGGCCTCCTCGCAGGTTGCAGTGGGTAGGCAGCCCACGCTGGTCGCGTCACCACGATCGCATGGCCAGCATGAGCGCCTTGACCTCCACGGAAGGTCGTTTGTTCTACGTCATGGACGAGGGTTCGAGGGTATCCATCCAGTTGCCTCCCGAATGGAAGCTGATTGCACGCGATGCGTTTAACGGGGTGATTTTGTGGAAACGATCCATTCCCAAATGGCATCATCATCTCTGGCCGTTGAAGAGCGGCCCCACGCAATTAGCCCGCAGGCTGGTCTCGAAAGGAGACCGTGTATACTTCACCATGGGCATAACCGCAGCGGTCTCAGCCTTGGAAGCCTCCACCGGTAAAACGGTTACCACCTTCAAGGGGTCCGAGGGATCCGAGGAGATTCTCGTCGCCGGTGGTTCCTTGCTTGCCTTGGTCAACAAGGGCGCATCCGAACTCAAGGATTACGTCCCGAAACACAACGTGGGAGACCAAGGGCGAGTGCGGACCGAGTTCGTCTGGGACAAAAAGCCCCGTATCCTCATGTGCTACGATGCCGAGACCGGTAAAAAGCGATGGGAATGGGAAAGCCCAATCGCCCCCCTTTCGCCTGCCTCCGATGGAGAACGCGCATACTTCCATGATGGCAAAAACGTAACGGCCATCGACATGAAGACAGGCAAGTTGGCCTGGAAACAGGATTCCAGCGGTGGTCGATCCAGCGTCCCCTTTAATTTTGGACCTAGGCTAGTGGTGGTGGATAGCGTGGTCGTCTATGCGGGTGGGGATCGCTCCATGACCGCCTATGAAGCCAAAACAGGCAAGAAATTATGGTCGTCTCCGCACGAGCGAGGTGGCTACCAATCCCCCGAAGACTTGCTGGTGATAGGCGGGTTGGTCTGGTCGGCTCCGATTACCAGCACGAGAGACTCCGGTGTATGGACGGGCCGAGACCTTATGACGGGCGAAACCAAGAAGAGCTTCCCTCCGAAAGTGAACCCGTACTGGTTTCATCATCGTTGCCACATTGCAAAGGCCACCGACCGCTTTATCCTAGCCTCCCGAACCGGCATAGAATTCGTCGACTTTCAGAAAGCAAACTGGGATCTCAACCACTGGGTTCGTGGTGGTTGCCTCTATGGCATAATGCCTGCAAATGGCTTGGTATATGCGCCCCCGCACAATTGCGCATGCTATCCGGAGGCCAAGCTCTTCGGGCTCAATGCGCTCGCACCGGCCGCCTCCGAGCGAAAAGACACCGACCCTCTGAAAGCGCCTGCCCGTCTCGAGAAAGGACCTGCTTACGGAAAGATCGCCGCTCCTAAAAAGAAGGACGTATCGGATTGGCCCACCTACAGGGGAAATGCCAACAGAAGCGGAAAATCAAGTGCAGGAGTTTCTCCCGAGCTCGATCCCCAATGGGAAACTGAAATCGGGGACGGAGGACGCCTCAGCTCCGTCATCGTGGCCGACGGCAAGCTATTCGTCGCAGAAATAGATTCACATGCGGTCCACTGCCTGGATACTCAAAAAGGCAAGGTGCTTTGGACACACGTCGCCGGCGGACGAGTAGACTCGCCCCCCACCTATCATGATGGAACCGTCTTGTTCGGGTCCGCCGATGGCACGGTGACGAGCCTGCGAGCTTCCGACGGGGCGCTGTCGTGGCGCTTCCGAGCCGCTCCGGAAGACCTTAGACACATGGCCTTCGAGCAACTGGAATCCGTTTGGCCTGTTTCCGGCAACGTCCTGGTGCGCGATGGAAACGCCTATTTCGTGGCGGGGCGCTCCAACTTCCTCGACGGCGGCTTGCGTTTCTATAAACTCGATGCCAAGTCGGGTAAAGTAATTGTTCAGACAACGATCAATGAAACTGATCCTGAAACAGGGAAGAACCTAGCCGAAAGACATCAAATCCTGAATATGCCGGTAGGTCTCACCGACGTACTCTCCTGCGACGACGACTTCGTCTACATGCGCTCCCAAAAGTTCGATCACAACGGTAAACGGGTGGGTCTCGGACCTCACTCAGGCAGCCCGGCCACGCAAGGTTCCGTACAAAAAGGAGAGGGCGTTCATCTCTTTTCGCCCACCGGCTTCCTCGACGGCGACTGGTTTCATCGTAGCTACTGGGTATACGGACGAAGCTTTGCGGGAGGGCACGGCGGCTATTACCAAGCAGGCAAGTTCGCCCCCTCGGGTCGACTTCTCGTGCATGACGACGAGACCGTGTACGGCTTCGGCCGCAAGTCGCAATACCTTCGCTGGACCACCACCATCGAACACCAAATGTTTTCGGCTCCCATGGACCAAGCAGCCGGCAAGGAAACACCCGGACCAGTCACCAACCGAAGAGGATCCGCAACCCCCACCCAAATGATCACTTTCGGCACGCCGGCAACGCTCAACCCCAAAGGCAAGGCCTTCGCCATCGAAGCTTGGATCAAAGCGGATAAAGGCGATGGCGTCATCGTGGCAAGAGGAGGCCCGAAGGACGGCTTCGCCATCACCCTCGAAAAGGGACGCCCCCGGTTTCACGTCCGAGCTAGCGACAAACTCGCAAGCATCGGATCCCGCGAACGCATTATAGGGAAATGGCATCACGTCGCAGGAGTTCTATCCCGAGACAAGGGCATGAAACTTTATTTGGATGGACGCCTCGTGGCAAAGGGGGAAGCTCCTGGCCTGCTTGGAACAGACCCTATCCAAAGCCTTGACGTAGGAGCCGACCACCTAAGCGCCGTGGGCAACTATACCAGCCCATTCAACTTCACCGGATTGATCGACGAGGTTCGTCTACACTTCGGCGAAATGGAGCCCACCTTCTTCTCCAAGGTTATCGAGAACGCAGGACAAAAGCGTCCCATAGAGAAAAGCTGTGTCCTTGCGTGTTCCTTTGACGACGGCAAGGCGATGGACCTGTCTCCCGGCAAACACAAGGCCACGGTGACCGAAGCCAAACCCGAAGAAGGAAAATTCGGCGGAGCCTTCCGCTTCACGTCCAAGCCCAAGAAAGGCGGTAACAAGCAAGGTGGAAGCGGGGTCACCCACAACTGGACGCACGACGTTCCGTTACTCGCTCGAGGTATGGTCTTGGCCAAGGACGTGATATTCGTTGCGGGCCCGCCCGACGTCATGGACGAGGAGGATACCTTTCGCCGCATCATGGCTCGTGACAAGACCGTGGATGAAGTCATCTCCAAGCAACAAGCCGCCTTGGACGGCAACCAAGGAGCTGTCCTGCTCGCCATATCGAAGGAAACAGGCGAAACCTTGGGAAAATACGACTTGGGCTATCTCCCGACATGGGATGGTATGGCAGCGGCCAACGGCAAGCTCTTTCTCTCAACCGAAAAAGGCACCATCACCTGCTTGAAGGGGAAAAAGTAAAATCAACTTGTCAAAAGAACACCTCCGTAATTCATTTACTGGTAACGGCAAAAACTGAAAGAATATCGCGTGAAGTATTATTACCAAGATGCTCAAGGGCTCCCGCAAGGGCCCGTCACGGGGGAGCAACTGTTCGGTTTGTCGACAAATGGAACGATTTCAGGCGGCACGCTAATTGCACCCGTTGGAGCATCCGAATGGGTCTCCTATTCATCCAAATTTCAAAACCAGACACAAGAAAGGCCTACCATGACACAAGCAATACAAGTTACTGGAGGAAACCAAGGCGGTCAAAGTCGGTTCCGAGAATACAAGGTCGTATTCGTTGCCGAAGGAGGTTGCGGGACCATCTTGTTGGGTGCGTCAGGCCTCCCCATTCAAAAACTCGAAGCCACCATCAACGAGCACGCAGCTCAAGGCTGGCAGGTAGTCTTTCAAGTAATCGAAAACAAACGGTTTTTATTATTTTGGACGCGCGAGGCAATGGTCATAACTTTCGGCCGCTGATATAGCCGCATTGCGAATTATGCTTGTTGGCAAACTACCAGCAACAGAGGTAATCAAATCTCCGAACACGCATCAGGGCTCCCAGTCATGGAGTACGACTCTCCACCGAACCGCCATCCAAGATTCTCGTGAAAAGAATGGGCGTTGCATCGATTCGTTTACCTTCCTTCAGTTAAGGCAAGGATGAATTTGATAAAGCAGCGGGAACAAATAAAACAGAGAGTTCCCCATGCTGGACAAACAACTAGTTGAAGCAGAAGCCGAACGCCTGAGGGATGAGGTACAGCGGTTGCCGGATCCTATCAGATTCGTTTTTCACCGGGAAACCAACAAAGAGCTCAAAGATCCTGATACCTATGCAGTGCTTGCATGGTCGCTGCCACTCTGCCTGCACCACTTTTACCTAGGCAAATGGAATCGGGGTCTATTGGAGCTTGCCGCTGTTATCCTTGGTCTCGTTTTCTTCATTGCAGGGATTTCCGCAGATGAAATGATCCTTTTGGCCATCGGCATCCCACTCATTCTGGCGGTCAGCGTGGCCGAACTCTATTGCCTGTTTCGTTCAGAAGTTATCGTCAAGAATTACAACAACAAGTTGATGGTGCAGATTCTGGAGAATGCACGCCTACATTCATGAAAACTGGACATGTATTGCTGTTTGGCATTGCCCTGAACCTGCTTGCGTCCGCGCCCATCGAGGCCGCGAAGAAAAAGCCGCAAGAGCAGCCCTCTCTGGAGCAAGTTTTTCCTCCTGACCAGATGAAACAGGACTTGAAGGTTCTTAGGCAAGCGCTCGAGGATGGACATCCGGGCTTGTACCTGTACACGGCCAAGGAAGAATTCGACAAAAGGTTTGATCAACTGGATAAAACCTTCGATCAGCCCATGACATTGCGGCAATTTTATTTGGAAGTGGCTCCATTGGTAGAGAAAGTTTACTGCGGACACACCTACTTCGATTTACCGCCGAAGCTACTGAAATCCCTTCAAAAAGAAGCCCTTTCATTTCCCATCCCAATCGCATTCCTGAACAAAAAGGCATACGTAGACCATGCAAAGTGCGATTTGCCACTGGGAGCGGAAATCACCGCAATAAACGGGACCTCGATGGAAGAAATCCTGGCCAAACTTCTCCCTTACATTCGGTCCGATGGTTACAACGTGACGCTGAAATACCGTCAAATGGAGGACGAGTTCGCCCTCCACCTCTTACTTGGCTATGGGAAAAAAGACGTCTTTGAAGTCGAGTACGTCCCTTTTGGAGCCAAGGAAAAAACGTCCAAGCGAATCGCGGCCATACCCGCCAAAAAGCTGGAGAAAGCGTTGATCGAACGCCACTCGCAAGCCGGCAGGACAAAGAAGTATAAATTAAGCCCGATCGAGGATGGCATCCATTTGTTCAGCATGAACAGCTTTGATTTCGGCCTGAACAAGAAAGGGCGACAGAAGTACAAAACTTTTTTGAAGGAAAACTTCGGAACTCTCCAAGAAAACAATGAAGTGAAATGCATCATTCTCGACCTGCGACAAAACGACGGCGGCTACGTAGGCAACGACGCTCAATTGTTTTCCTATTTCGCCCAAGCCCCTTTCCGGGATGCCAAGCTAGCGGAGGCCCGCACCTTGACAATTCCCGTGAAGGAACATTTGGCCCGCGATCAATTCCCGAAGATGCTGGAGAGAATTTTCGCCAAGGAATTCAAGCAGGACGGCGATGACAGGTTCCTTATGATAGACGAAAAGATTCGCCGATGGGATCCCAAGAGAAAGGCTTTCGAGGGCCACGTATACGTCCTCATCGGTGGCTGGACCCACTCGGGCGGAGTTGTCTTCGGCAGTTACTTACTCAATAATGACAACGTTACCTTCATCGGAGAGGAAACCGGCGGTGGTCATGACACCTTCACGGCTGGCAACATGGTTCTCTACGACCTCCCCAACACCCGATGCCAGCTGGAGGTACCCTTGATCAGATACGAAAACTACAGGGGAGAGAAAGCTTTCCCGAAAGGGAGTGGCATCCGTCCGGATCATCCAGTTCATCAGACTCCCCAGGATTTGATCAAGAAAGTGGACACAGTAATGGAATTCGCCTTGGCTTTGGCCCGAAAAAAAGTGGCCGCAGAAAAACAACCTGCAAAGCAATAGCCTGCTCGTTCTTTTTAGATTACCTAGTAAGTTTTCGCTTTCTTCGTGGAATTCTCATCCTTAAGTTAAAGCTACCACATGAAGATTCATCGCCCATTCCTCTTTCTTGCCTTGAGTGCCCTGGCTTCCCCTTGGGCTCTAGGCAAGGTCGACTTCACGCGGGACGTGCGGCCTATTCTGTCCGAAGCCTGCTTCCACTGCCACGGTCCTGACAAGAAAACTCGCAAAGCCAAATTGAGATTGGACGTACCCGAGGGCGCCACCGCCGACTTGGGAGGTTACCAAGCGATCGTCCCGGGAAAACCCGCGGAAAGCGAACTGATGGCCCGCATCGTCACCAAGGACGAGGATGACCGCATGCCGCCGAAAAAAAGCGGCAAGGAGCTGGATTCGAAACAAATCGAGATTCTAAAGCAATGGATTGCCGAGGGCGGTGAATACGAGGTGCACTGGGCCTATCGCCCCATTCGTCAAGCGAAGCCACCCGAGGTGAAGGAAAAGGAAGCCGCACGGAACGAAATCGATCCCTTTATCTTGGCCTCGGCGCAGAAGTCGGGGTTCTCGCTCTCGCAGGATGCGGATCCAACGACCTTGATTCGCAGACTCTATCTCGACTTGCTCGGCATGCCGCCCACGCCTGATGAAGCAGCCCCTTTCTTGAAGAATCCGTCCGAAGAAGCTTACGCAAAACTGGTCGACAAGCTCCTCGATGACCCGCGATTCGGTGAGCGCATGGCCGTCCACTGGCTCGACTTGGTACGCTTCGCGGACACCGTGGGCTACCACAGCGACAACTTCATGGAAGTATCCGCCTATCGAGATTACGTCATCGGAGCCTTCAACAAGAACCTGCCCTATGACCAATTCGTAATCGAAAACGTGGCCGGCGACCTGCTGCCCAACCCCACCCCGATGCAGAAGGTTGCCTCGGGCTACAACCGATTGCTTCAAACCACCGAGGAAGGCGGAGCGCAAGCGGACGAGTACGTCACCATCTATCAAGCGGACAGGGTACGTAACTTCGGCAACGTGTGGCTCGCCTCCACGACTGGGTGCGCCCAGTGCCACGATCATAAATACGACCCCATAACGACCAAGGACTTTTACTCGATGGCCGCATTCTTTGCCGACGTGAAGGAAAAGGTGCTCGGTCGTCGCAATGCCAACTACAAGTTTCCATCGACCGAAATCGACGCCTGGCTGGGAGCCGAAGACGAGAATGCCCAAAGCAAAATCGCAAAATTGAAGAAACAACGCGAGGACTTGGAAAAGGCATTGCTCGCGAAGGCGGCCAAGGAGCCTTATGTTGAACCCAAACTTTCCGGCATGCCGGAACCCGTGGAAAAAGTATGGATCGAGGACTCGGTGCCCGCCAACGGCCGCGCCCAAGGAAACAGTCCGTGGAAATTCGTCAGCAAACCGGAACCCGTTTTCAGTGGACAAAAAGCTACCGTCCGCGAGGCAGGAGGCTTGAGCCAGCATTTCTTCGATGGGGCAAACCCTAAGTTGCCCATCGAGAAAGGCACTAAACTGTTCGCCTACGTTTACTTGGACACGATCAATCCACCGAAACAAATCATGCTCCAATTCAACGACGGGTCTTGGGATCATCGCGCCTACTGGGGCGAATCCAAAATTTCTTGGGGCAAGGATGGCACGGTCAGCAGACGGAAGATGGGCCCTCTGCCGGAAACGGGCAAATGGGTCAAGCTGGAGGTGGATGCCTCACACGTCGGATTAAGCCCGGGCGCTCAACTCAATGGATGGGCCTTTTCGCAATTCGGCGGCAAGGTGTATTGGGACAAAGCAGGCGCCGTGACCGTGGTCGACCCTACTAAAGATCCCGCGTTTTCACTTCGGGCATGGGTCAACCAACAAAAGAACGCAAAGGATTTGCCTCCCAAGGTGCAACAAGCGATCAAAGTTCCGGAAGAGAAGAGAACCGACGCCCAAAGCAAAGATCTCCAAACCTATTACTTGGCATACGCTCACGAGCCCAGCGCCAAAAAGTTTGCCCAGGAAAAAGCCAAGATCAATGCATTGAAAAACCAGGAGAAGGCGACTGCCAACGTAAAGGGCACGCGATCCATGCTTGTCTCCGAGCCCACCAAGCCACGCATGGTGAAAATCCTGCCACGCGGAAACTGGCTCGATAAAACGGGCGAAGTAGTACAACCCGCAATTCCTGAATTCCTCGGTAAACTTGAAGTGGGAGATAGACGAGCCACGCGTTTGGACTTGGCTAGATGGGTGGTGGCAAAAGACAATCCCCTCACCTCGCGAGCCTTGGTGAACCGTACTTGGAAATTATTCTTCGGACACGGCCTTTCTCGCCGACTCGACGATCTCGGGGGGCAAGGTGAACCTCCCACTCATCCTGAACTGCTCGATCACTTGGCCGCTGACTTTCGAGACAACGGTTGGGACGTCAAGCGCCTGATTAAAAAAATGGTCACGTCGCGCACCTATCGCCAAAGCTCACTAGTCTCCCCTGGCCTTCGGCAAAAGGATCCAACAAACCGTCTATTCGCGCGACAGGCTAGGTTCCGACTCGACGCGGAATTCGTACGAGACACCTCCTTGTCGATCAGCGGCTTGCTCATAGACACCATAGGTGGACCAAGCGTAAAGCCATACCAACCGGCAGGTTATTGGCGACATCTCAATTTCCCCGCCCGCAAATGGCAGGCAAGCAAAGGCAACGATCTCTATAGGCGCGGGCTCTATACGTTCGTCTGCCGCAGCTTCCCTCATCCAGCCATGGTCGCCTTCGACGCCCCCAGTCGCGAGGAATGCGTAGCCGAACGTCCTCGCTCGAACATTCCGCAACAAGCCCTTGTCCTTCTCAACGATCCTGTCTTCGTCGAGTCCGCCAGAGCCTTGGCCGAGCGAATCCTCTTCGAGTCCAAAGGAAATGACCGAGAACGTCTTGCCCAAGCCTTTCGACTGGCCCTGACGCGGCAACCATTACCGCAGGAATCAGAGGTCTTAATTGAACTCCTCAAGCAACAACGAGTCCGCTACAAAGAAGATCCAGAGGCAGCCAAAAAGCTGGTCTCGATTGGGATGAAGACAATTGCCCCAAACTTGGCCGTATCGGACCTGGCTGCTTGGACCTCAGTCTCCAGAGCGATTCTCAACCTTTACGAAACAACCGCAAGATTCTAGAAAACGTCATGAATCCGTTAATCCAAAATCGCCGCTCCTTCCTCGCTCATGCAGGAATTGGAATTGGTTCCACCGCCCTTGGCTCCTTGCTCGCCCGCAATTCCGCCCATGCCGCATCAGACACTTGGCCCGCGAACCTGCCTTCCAATCTGCGCATACCCCCAAAGGCCAAACGAGTGATTTTCCTCTGCATGGCTGGTGGCCCTTCGCACTTGGAAACCTTCGATTACAAGCCGAAGCTCAAGGAAATGGATGGTAAGGCAATGCCCAAATCCATTACCGAGGGACAACCAATCGCTCAACTGCAAGGCAAGAGAAACGCCCTCAAATGCCTCGGCCCCCAGCATCCCTTCGAACGCTATGGCAAATCAGGTCAGTTGATTTGCAACCAGTTTCCGAAAATCGGCTCCATCGCGGACGACATATGCATCCTCCGATCCATGCGAACCGAACAGATCAATCACGATCCCGCTCACACCTACATGAATACCGGCACCCAGATTTCGGGCAGGCCTAGCATGGGATCATGGGTTCTGTACGGCCTAGGCGCAGACACCGACAACCTACCCGGTTTCGTGGTTCTCACATCCGTTGGCGGTGGCCAGAATCAGCCCATTGCCTCAAGGCAATGGCATAGCGGTTTTCTCCCCAGCAAATACCAAGGCGTCAATTTCAACTCCAAGGGCGATCCCGTACTCTACCTCAGCAATCCCGCCGGTGTAAACAAACAGGACCAACGCTCGCTCATCGATACCGTCAACGAACTCAACACTCTTCGTAACGCCACTGCCGCGGATCCTGAAATCACAACCAAGATCAGCCAGTACGAAATGGCCTTTCGTATGCAAACCAGCGTGCCGGATCTCATGGATGTCTCGAAGGAGCCCAAACACGTACTGGATCTTTATGGAGCCAAGCCGGGGGATGGTTCATTCGCCTCCAACTGTCTACTGGCTCGTCGCCTAGCCGAAAGAGGGGTGCGCTTCATCCAGCTTTACCACCGTGGATGGGATCATCATGGCGGCGTGAAAAATGCCATCTCCGGTGTTGCCAAGCGAGTCGACCAAGGATCCGCCGCGCTCATAAAGGACCTCAAGCAGCGAGGCATGCTGGATGACACACTGGTTATCTGGGGCGGCGAGTTCGGTCGAACTCCCATGGCACAGGGATCCGGCCGCGATCACCACATCAAGGGGTTCTCGATCTGGATGGCCGGTGGCGGTGTGAAAGGTGGCATGTCCTATGGTAACACCGACGACTTCGGCTACAATGCCGAAGAAAACATCGTACACGTGCGCGACCTGCACGCCACCATCCTGCACCAGTTGGGAATCAGAGCGGAAAACTTCACCTATAAGTTCCAAGGCCTCGACTTCCGGCTCACCGGAGTCGAGGAAAAGGCCCATGTCCTTAAAGAAATACTGGCCTGAGCACGCCAAAGTCATTTTCAATAGAATCCCCAAACAAACCAAAAGCAGAACCATGAAAAAATTCATCTATGCCCTCCTCTCCGTCTCCCTCTTCCTAGGCGCCTATGCCGCCGACAAGAACAAGGGGGCAACTGAAAAACCGGCCAAGGCGGACAAAGGAAAGAAAGGCAAAGAGGCAAAGGGTGAAGCAGTCACCGTCGTAGGCGACTTGAAGTGCGCCCATTGCGACTTCAAGACCGGCGACAAATGCGCCGCCGTCCTGAAGAGCGAGAAGAAGTTCAAGGGTAACGAGAGCCGCCTGTACTTCCTCAAGGGAAAGGCCGCCAAGAAATTCGCCAAGGAAAACCCAAAAGCGGAGAAAGTTGAGGCAAGCGGTCTGGCTTTCGAAACCGATCCAGGCGAGCAGCGCTTTGTTCTCAGGGTCGAAAAAATTGCCTCGAAGGAATAACGGGATTTATTTTTGCAGATGACTTGGGCCACGGTTGTCGGTCGGGTTGTCTCCGGGCATGGCGTAGCCTCGGGCATAGCGAACGATCCTCGCTTTCCCGAGGGGACCTTGGCCATGCAACGTCCCTTCTTTTTGAAGCTGGGGCTTGATCTCGATCATTTCCATGGAGGTACGCTCAATGTCTCGATCAAGCCCTACAGGTACGAAATCGTTCAGCCGAAGATTACCTTCCGCAAGGTGAAGTGGTCACCTGATCTTCCGGCCGAGGATTTCTCATTCTTTGATTGCCGACTGTCAAAGATGGAAAGCTCGGAATCGGTGTCCGGAGTCGTGTACTATCCGCATCCGGAAACAAAACCTGAATTCTTCCAAGATCAATCGACCTTGGAAATACTTGCTCCGTTCATTTCGAGAATCAGCGAGCAATCAAAAGTCCATCTGGACTTGGATGAGCGCCAAGTCCAAGTTTTGCCAAGATAATAACTCGTCGTGCAAAATGAATCGGAAGCTGGGCGAGTGTTGACAAAATCCTCATGATCGATTGATCTATCTATAAAACAACCGATATGGCTGAAGAAGAAAAAGCTCAACCCATCCGTAATTCCGACGCGACCAGCGACTGCATGCGTCGTCTAATCAAAGCTATCGAGGATTGGGCGAACAAGGAATCGCAACGCGGCGAATTCGAACTCAGCGCCTTCGGCGTAACTCTTGCCAAGGACATCATCAACTTCAGCTTGATTCGTCCCAGTGATTTGCGTGCTTGCAAACGAATTCAAACCTCCATTGGCACAGTCCTACGTCATATTGACCGCCAAAGAGAAGAAATGAACAGCAAAATTGACCAAATGCATGTTCGCTTCGCTCAGGAAATCGAGGAACTGGATCTTAGGATCGTTCGAGACAGAAAAGAATTTCGTCGTTACGTGGACACCGTTCGTCATGCCGAGGAATTCGGTGAATTACACGACTCCGTCAAAGCAACAGCCGATAACATTGATTCCCAAATGATGGGTGGAATCGCTCGTCCCCCGATATCGTAATTGTTACTGGCGTTCACTTTACGACGACGCAATGCCTGCCATCGCTCCTGATGTGAGCAGGGGATGAAGCAAGCCAAAGGTAAACAAGGTTATGACGTTATCGGCGACGTGCACGGCCACGCCGACAAGCTCGCCTCTCTCCTAGTCAAATTAGGCTACCGCAGGAAAGGTGATGCCCCTTTCGTGCATCCAGCTAATCGCCAAGCGATTTTCGTAGGGGACTTGATTAATCGTGGCCCGAAAGTTCGCACCACTCTTCAAATCGTCCGTGAAATGGAGAAGGTTGATTCATGCCGTGTCATCCTCGGCAATCATGAATTCAACTTGCTCGGTATGGAAACGACTGGACGGGATGGGAAACCTCTCAGACCGCGTTCACCATCCAACCTTCACCAAATCAAGAACACGAGGAAATCATTTCAAGACTTCCCGAAGGAATGGAAAGCGATGTTAAAATGGCTTCGCAAACTACCTCTGTCTCTCGAACTGACGGGCCTTCGGATCGTGCACGCCGCGTGGCATCCGCCATCATTGAAAGTCATAGCGGGACGTACTTTCGAAGATGAAGAGTTTCTAGAGAATGCCTTTTCGGACGCGAAAGCCGAAGCCAAAGCCGTGAAGATCACGCTTAAAGGCATCAAGGTGAATTTACCGAAAGGCAAAAAAAACGTGGATCGATTTGGCGTCACGAGAAACAAGGCGCGTATTCGATGGTGGAGCAATCCATGCAAAAAGAGTTTTCGCGAGCTGCTTTTCCCCCCATTATCGAACGTCTCGAGGAAAAAGAAGCCCATGGCTAATGATCTCAGCATCGTGGTTCCTTATGCAAAACGCAACCGCCCCGTCTTCTTTGGCCACTATTGCTTGCCTGAGCATGTGCCTAAAATCAATGGAAACACAACCTGCGTGGATGGTTGCGTAACTTGTGACGGCAAACTGTGGGCCTACCAATTCGATGGGGAAAAGATACCGTCCGAAAACAAGCTGGTACACGCGGTTTAACCGCAATTCCGCAGCAACCTTAGTTGAGGATCGGTGGGGAACCAAGCCCGGGGGAATAGTCCTTTAGCTTTTCCCATTCCCGCAGCCAACGATTCCAGCGCGATATGCGCAAGCCATGAGCATCCAAGTGGTTCTTGCGGCAAGCATGCTTGAATGCCTCAAACGCTTCTCGCGGAGTATGGGCGACGAAGAACTTCTCAGCTCCGCCCAAATCGTTGTCCAGATGGTACTGGAACTTGTATTCGAATAACTCTTCCGAATCTTTTTTAGCGTTCATTTTGTGCCTCCATCTAGAATATAGGGCGATTCCAGGGAAAAAGCAAATGACCCCATGCGTTTTTGACGAAGTTTTCTCAATGCTTCCGCAAAGAACAAAAACCGCCCATCCAAGGATCTCTCCGCGTTAAACCAATTTCTTGGCCTTTGTCGCTTGCCCTAGCTTGGTCACGGCGCTTCGATGCAGCTCATGACAAAAGCTAATCCCTCGCGCTCCAGAAAGAACTTCCTGCAAACCATAACAACTGGCGCCACTATCGCATGCGTCGATCCCTCCGTCCTGCAAGCCCAGAAAGCCGTAAGCAAGGTAAAACTGGGCTTCGATAACTTTTCCATCCGGGCACTCGGATGGAAAGCCCCTCGACTGCTGCAATACGCAGCCCAGCAGAAAGTGGACACCATCTTGTTTTCGGATCTGGACGTCTATGAGAGTCACGACGAAGGCTACCTGAAGGAAATCAAACAAGAGGCGAAGAAACTCGGGCTCGAGATCCACGCAGGCACGGGTGGCATTTGTCCCACCTCCCCGAAGTTCATCGACAAGTACGGTTCCGCCGAGGACCACCTCCGGCGAACCATTCGCGTGGCCAAGGCAGTGGGCTCGCCTGTGGCTCGATGCTATCTTGGTTCGATGAAGGATCGCTTGGGGCCGGAAGGAATCCAAAAACATATCAAAAGCACGATCCAAGTCTGCAAGAACGTCCGAAAGGATGCTCTCGATGCAGGCGTTAAGATTGCCATCGAAAACCATGCCGGCGACATGCACAGTCTTGAATTGGCCGACCTTATAGAGCGAGCTGGCCCCGATTACGTCGGAGCCACCCTCGACTCGGGCAATGCCACCTGGACACTGGAAGACCCCCTGCAGACTCTGGAAAACCTGGCTCCCTTTGCCGTATCAAGCGGGATTCGCGATTCGATGATTTGGAAAATCGACAATGGAGCCTCGGTCCAATGGACTGCGATGGGAGAAGGTTGCGTGAACATGAAATCCTTCGCCAAGCGCTGGACCCAGCTTTGCCCCAAAGTCCCCATCCAACTGGAAATCATCTCCGGGTTCTCCAAACCATTCCTCTATTTGGAAAATGACTTCTGGAAACCATACGCATCCATCCCTGCAAGTGACTTCTCGAAATTTGTGCGGCTCGCTCAAAAAGGCAAACCGATGAAACCATTTAGTCCCCCGAAGGGGATGGATCGAAAAAAAGCTCAACAAGAATACCAAGTGGCCGAACTGGAACGCAGCATCAAGTATTGCAAGGAAACCCTTGGGCTTGGAATAAGGGGCTGAAAGACTTTCAATCACAACTGAAATTCATGAACAAAAAGATTCCCTATCTCCAAGCCTGCCGGCTAGCCATTGCCTGCCTGCTTTTCCCGGTTTTCGTCTTGGCAGATGAAGTCTCCAGCGACCTTGCCAAACGCATAGACAAGGTAATTGAGAAAGCTCACGCCCGACCGCTGAAAAGTGACGTCAATACGCCGTGGGTAGTCATGCACGGAGTGGTGGCATTCGAAAAAGACCTCGAGGTGTTAGAGGTCGCTACAGGCAAGAAAATGAATGCCATCGAATACCTGACCAGACATGCCAAGTTCGAGGGCCAACTCATTTACCAGGACGTCAAAGGGGTGCCTACCCTGATGACAAGGGGTCGTGGGGACAAATCCTTTCTCGTGCAGGATCACGTGGACCAATTTCTTTTCGCCTACGCGGATGCAGGGATAGGCTTGGATCATGAAATCCTCTCTCGTTCCGGTCGAAAGTTCACGGTTGCCGACAAACTGAAGCACGCCAAGAAAGGGTTCAAGGATGACCAAGAGTTGGGGTGGACCATTGTGGCCGCCTCCACCTACCTTCCCTTCGATGAAAAATGGAAGGCGGACAGCGGGAAGAAATATCGCACCGAGGACATTATGGCACTTGCCATCCAAAGAGATCCCCGCCGTGAAACCGAAGGCGGGCCCCATCACCTCTACGGCGTGGCCTATGCCTTGGACGCTTATCTCAAGCAGGGCGGCAAGCTCGAAGGCACCTGGAAGGAGGCTCGGGATTACTTGGACAAATACGTCGCGTTGACCAAGGAATACCAACAAACAGACGGAGCCTTTTCCGGCAGCGTCTTCTTTCGCGCTTCCCGGCCGCGGACACCGCGTCAGCTCGTCAGCAGTACGGGACACGCATTGGAATGGCTGAGCGTCGCCCTCTCACCCGAGCAACTCCGGGAGGCGTGGGTGTTGAAGGCCGTCGAAAGATTAGTGACTGACATGGAAAAGTTTCCCACCGAAGTATTCAGTGACGGCGGGCTTTATCATGCCGCCCACGCCCTGCGAAGATTTCGTGAAGCCACTGGCAAGTAACCTAGCCCACCCCCTCCCCCATCATGAATGCGTTCCGCAACCTCGCGCCATTGGCCTGGTCCTTTCTTTTTCTTTGGACTTCGGTCCAAGCCAAGGAACTACCAAGAGCGAAACCCGAGGAAGTCGGGATGTCCGCAGCCAAACTGGCGAAGGTGGATGAAGTGATGCTCGACTTCGTGGCCAAGAAGAAACTGGCCGGAGCCATCGTGGCCGTAGCTCGTCACGGGAAAGTGGTTCATTTCGGAACCTACGGCAAGATGGACTTGGAACGCGACAAGGAGATGACCGAGGACGCAATCTTCCGCATCTACTCGATGAGCAAGGCAATTACGACTGCAGCAGCCTTGATGCTTCTGGAGGAAGGCAAGTACTCGTTGGACGACCCCGTCTCGAAATACATTCCGGAGTTCAAGGAATTAACCGTCTGGGAAAACGGAGAATCCAAACCCGCGGAGAGTGTAATGACGGTAAAGCAATTGATGCTGCATACTTCGGGTTTGTCCTATGGTTTCGTGGGCAATGGGCACGTAGAACAAGAATACAAGAAGCGAAAGCCCTTAGACCACCAAGGCTCCCTGCAGGGCATGACGAAAACCTTGAGCGAGATTCCTCTCGCCTTTGAGCCCGGGTCCAAATGGCAATACAGCGTATCGATCGACGTGCTCGGGCGCTTGATTGAAATTTGGTCGGGCAAGAGCTTCGAGACGTTCCTCTCCGAACGAGTGTTCAAACCTCTCGACATGAAGGATACCGCCTTCTTTGTCCCCAAGAACAAAGCTGATCGCTTCACCACCAACTACAGCCCGGCTGGTCCCGGAAAACTTCGTCCGATCGATCATCCCGCCAGGAGTCGATACCTCGTGAAGCCATCCTTGGCCTCAGGCGGCGGAGGCCTGGTCTCGACCACCCGCGACTACCTACGCTTCCTGCAAATGACTCTAAACGGTGGAGAATTGCACGGCGTACGGTTATTGAAAAAGAAAACCGTCCGCCTCATGACCCGTAACCAGCTGCCCAAGAAACTCATGCCCATTCAAATCGGACAACCGCCGCGCAAAGGAGTCGGGTTTAGCCTAGGCTTCTCCGTCCGCGTCGGCATGAGCGAGTGGGATCCCTCCGGCAAGGTAGGCGAGTTTGGTTGGGGTGGAGCCGCGAGCACTCATTACTGGGTTTCACCAAAAGACGACTTGGTCGTAGTGACCATGGAGCAAGTCATGCCTTATTCCTTCATGACTGAATGGGGCGTCAAGAAACTGATTTACGACGCCGTGGAAAAATAGTCGCTAGAGATCGTCCAAGGACTCCAGTTCGTCCAAGTGACTCACGTCACCCCATTGCCGCATGCTCCATCCTTCGCTTGTCTTCTCAAGGACGTTGACGGAGCAATTCAATAGGGCGAAGCGACGCGGCGCCTCCAACGGCAGGCAAGTGACGTAGCGGAAGACAGCGCCCAAAACACCTCCATGGGTAACCAACAGAACGCGTTCACCAACGTGTCGCTCGGCGTAATCCTCCAACGCTTCGATGCAACGATCGTAAAATTGGCGAAAGCTCTCACCTTCGGGAACTACGTAATCGGATCCCTCGTTTCTGAAGGCATCGAAGACGTCCGGACAACGCTCCCGCATTTCCGCAGTGGTCAATCCCTGCATTACGCCAAGATCTCGTTCGCGAAGGCGTGGATCCCTCGTGAAATCGAATTCTTGGGCCTCGCCCATTAATTCAGCCGTCTTGAGCGCTCGCCCGAGGTCACTGACGTAAAAGGCATCGAATGCCTCGTCCTTGAATCGCTTCCCCAAGGCGCGAGCTTGGGTTTCTCCCCGTTCCGAAAGAGGAGCGTCGGCATGTCCCTGCCAGCGTCCGGAGAGATTCCATTCCGTTTCCCCATGGCGAACGATCGTGAATTTGCATTTGGTGGACACTGAAATTGTTTCAAAACGAATCCGGCAGGATAGGGAAACTTTTTCGGCTGAAAACTTTCATGAGTTGCGATTGCCATGCCTTCGATTAACTGGCCTTCGACCCTGAAAGCGCTTTCCTACGATGAGCGGACATGCTGGTCAAAAAAAGGAGGAGCCCTTGCCCAAGGACTCCCCCATGATTTCGGAAGCTTGAGTCAAAGAACGTCAGTCAACGCAACAATGTAAAAGCTTCCAAACCCAGCGTAAGTGAATAATGCAACAACCGCGCCAAGTCACTAAGTTTGAATTAAAATGTTTTTTTTGATTCATTTCCTTTCGCAAGCAGGGACACATCCAACCATTTGACGTATTTTTTTTTGCAAATATAAAGAACCCGATGCTACCACAGTGGATCATTGAGAAAAAAAGAGACGGGGAAACTCTCTCTGGAGAGGAAATACGGTTTTTCGTCGATGGCTTTTCGCAAGGGAAAATACCCGATTACCAGACCTCGGCCTTGGCCATGGCCATTTGCATTCGGGGAATGTCGCTGGAGGAAACCGTTGCCTTGACCCAAGCGATGCTGGAATCGGGAGACGTCCTGAATCTAGAGCGACTCGCGGAACGCAAGGTGGACAAACATTCAACCGGAGGCATTGGAGACAAGACCTCCCTCGCCCTTGCGCCCTTGGTCGCCTCATGCGGCTTGGTCGTCCCAATGATTTCCGGACGTGGCCTAGGCATAACCGGGGGCACCTTGGATAAACTCGAGTCCATTCCCGGTTTCCGAACTGATTTAAGCGAAAAGGAACTGAACGCGGCGCTCGTTCAGTGTGGTTGCGCCATCACGGGCGCCACCGCCAACTTGGCTCCGGCGGACAAAAAACTCTATGCCTTGCGGGACGTAACGGGCACGGTGCCTTCCGTTCCTCTGATCACGGCGAGTATCTTGTCCAAAAAACTCGCCGCCAACCTCGACGCCTTGGTCCTCGACGTCAAATGGGGAAGCGGCGCTTTCATGAAAACGAAGGAAGAGGCTATGAAACTGGCCGATGCTCTCACTCGCACAAGTGATAAGCTGGGAACCCCCGCCAGCGCCTGCTTGAGCTCGATGGACCAGCCGTTGGGTCGAGCAGCAGGGAACGCCTTGGAAGTGATGGAAATCATTGAACTCCTCCGCGGCGATGGTCCCGATGATCTACTCGAGCTTGTCCTGACCCTCGGTGAACGAATGTTGTCTCATGGAAAGGTGGCGGAAGGCGAAGCGGCCTTCACTTTACTAAAGGATAAAATCGGTTCGGGCGAAGCGCTGGAAAGGTTTCGCTCCATGGTCGAAGCTCAAGGAGGCGATCCTCTAGTGGTCGACGACCCAAACCTATTGGATTCGGCCCCAGTTATTCATCCTCTTGCCGCGCCCCGCAACGGCTACCTCGAAAAAGTCGACGCTGAAGCAATCGGGAAATCCTGCGTTGCTTTGGGAGCGGGGAGAAAAGCAGTGGGAGACGCCATCGAAACCACCGTGGGCATTTCGGATATGCTCAAGATCGGGGAAGAGACCCGAGAAGGAGAACCCATGGCGATCATTCACGCCTTGGATCATTCCTCCTTGGAGACCGTAATCACGGAGGTAAGCGATGCTTTCTACCTGTCCAGTTCCCCTGTTGAATCTCCACCCTTGATTTCAAGCATCATAGGGGACAATAAAGAGTCATGACCACAGCCGACTCGAACATGGAACTCCTGCAGGCCGCCGCGGAGGCGAGGCTGCGAGCTCATGCCGAATACTCCCATTTCAAGGTAGGAGCCGCTCTGCTTACTGAAGATGGTATCATCGTGCGAGGCTGCAACGTCGAGAATTCCTCCTTCGGCCTCACCCTTTGCGCCGAAAGAGTTGCGATCACCTCCGCCGTCACCGAGGGGCACCTCGCCTTCCAATCGCTTGCGGTGGTGACCGATCGTCAGGTCGCTCCCTGTGGAGCCTGCCGACAGGTAATGGCGGAATTCTGCGAGGAAGAGTTTCCCATATTCGTTGCTTCGGCCGACAACTTGGGAGAATTCAAGCAATTAAGCTTGGGAGAACTGTTACCGGAAAGATTTCGGCTCTAGCCGTCATCGCAGGCGCACTCTTAGGCCTCTCCATTTTAACCCAATGACAAGATTCGCCCTATTTTTCATCATACTGTTTGCGTCCTTCACTTGGCTCGGAGCCGAACGCAAACCGGACGTTCTCCTCATCATGTCCGATGACATGGGATACTCGGACTTGGGATGTTTTGGTGGGGAGATACGGACTCCCGCCTTGGACGCCCTGGCAGACGGTGGTGTGCGTTTTACCAACTTTTACAGCGAAAACATGTGCTCGGTATCCCGCGCCTCCTTGCTGACCGGAATATACCATAAGTCGTCGCTAAGGAACGGAGCCCTCCATCCCCGATGCCTCACCCTGCCGGAAGCCCTGCGGAAAGCGGGTTACAAGACGCTCATGGCGGGGAAATGGCATTTGGCCGGGAAAAATGGGAATGAAACCTACCCCAATGACCGCGGTTTCGACCGGTTTTACGGCATTCTCGGAGGAGCCTCCAGTTTCTTCGCCCCATACAGCTTGAGCAGAGACCGTAAGAACGTGGAACGAGAGTATCGCGAAAACTCCACTTATTACTTTACGCGAGCCATCGCACAAAACGCCCTCGCCTTTTTAAAGGACGTACCGAAAGACCAACCGCTCTTTCTCTACTTGCCTTTCACCGCGGCGCACTGGCCCTTGCACGCACCGCAAGAGGATATTGAAAAATACAAGGGACACTACGCTCAAGGTTGGGACACCTTGCGCCAAAAACGCCTGGCCCGCATGAAGGAACTTGGGGTGATTCATCCAAAGGTCGCTCTGTCTGCTCGTCATCCCAAAGTCCCCGCTTGGACAGACGAACCACGGAAAGCTTGGCAGGAAAGAAGGATGGAGGTATACGCCGCCCAGGTCACGATCATGGACGAGGCCATAGGAACCGTCGTCGAGGCTCTGCGCAAAGCCGGAAGATTCGAAAACACCCTCACTTTCTTCACCATCGACAACGGAGGATGCCACGTAGAATACGGAACCAATAGGAAAGGCTATTATCTCCCGGAAAAAACAAGGGATGGCAGGACGATGAAACCCGGCAACGTACCCGACTTGATGCCGGGTCCCGAGATAACCTATCAAAGTTATGGGTACGGTTGGGCCAATCTTTCCAACACCCCTTATCGGCTCTTCAAGCAATACGATCACGAAGGCGGCGTCCACACGCCCATGATCGCCCATTGGCCCAAGGGGATTGCAGGTAAGGGTCGAATCGATCAGTCGCTTAGCCACCTCGTGGACCTAATGCCCACCATCCTCGACGCCGCAAAGGTGACGCCTCAAGAACAATTGGGTGAGAAACCCCGCATTCAATGGGACGGCCATTCTCTGCTTCCTGCTCTGCAAGGCAATGGGCCGGTCGACCACCAACGCCTCTTTTTCAGTCACGCCAAGGGCATGGCCTTGCGCAAGGGGAATTGGAAACTGGTGAAAAGCAAGGAATCGAAAGGGAAATCGAAATGGGAGCTCTACGAGCTCTCAGCCGATCCCAATGAAACCAAAAACTTGGCCGAGGAAATGCCCGAAAAAGTGATGCAATTGTCCAAGGAATGGGAAAGTTGGGAAAAGGAGATGATCACCCGGGCGGAAAATTAAATAAAGAACAGGATCGCGGTAGAAGTAGCCCGAATGCAAAACCAACCTGAAGAGTAGACTGACTTCTGCGTCTGCAACCAACCCCTAATAGTAACCCTCACGCGCACGTTTGGGCTGGACGATTCAGGTATCGAAGCAATATGGTAGATGGCAAAGTTCATGCGACATGAAAACCGTATTGCTTGAAATTTCACCTGCGGCGATGCTGAAGGCGGCTTTGTCGTTTCTATCCTTGGCCTTGGTCGCCAACCTCGCGACAGCCGAGAAAGACTATGATCATCAGCTGGGTGTACAGCTTTTCCAGTTGTGCAGCGCTTGCCACGGCCCAGAAGGCCATGGGAAACGCGAGCTTCTCGCTCCCTCCATTGCCGGTTTACCAGAATGGTACCTCCAAAACCAACTGAGAAACTTCAAGGACGGCAAAAGAGGAGCCCACCCGCTCGACATTTCCGGTCTCAGGATGCGCCCCATGGCGCGAAGTTTATGGAAGGAGAATGACTTATACGTCATCGCCCGCTACGTCGCGGAACTACCACCGAAGCCGCCGGTCGACGTATTAACGGGTGGCGATCCCGTTCGAGGAGAGAAACTATACAAAACAGCCGGAGGTGGATGCGCCACTTGTCATGGCGAGATTTCCGAGCAAACCAAAAAAGGACCACCCCAAGATTATCTCCAAGATTGGTATATGCTCGAGCAACTGAAGAAATTTAAGTACGGGGTGCGTGGAGGTGCTTACCCCAAGGATAACAAAGGTTCGCCCAGAGACGTTGACGGCCAACAAATGAAAGCGGTGATGTTGCAAATTCCCAATGAGCAAGCCATGAAGGACGTAATCGCATACATTCGTCAGGAAGCGAACAAAGGCACCTTGGGCAAGAAACCGACGCAAGAAGCGGCCACCAAAACCACTACCCCAACGAAAACCAATGAGTAAAGGCTTCCTGGCAGTGACCACGACCATCGCCTTGCTCGCGATTGGTTCGATCATTCTTGCCATCGGAATGCGCCTAAGGGCTCCCGACCAAGGAAATTTCGATGCGCCACTGGAGGTACTGAGCGAAGTGCAACCCTTTGAACTGGTCGACCAAGAGGGACAACCCTTTTCTTCTGAAAAGCTTAAAGGAAAGGTTTGCGTGGTGAATTTCTTCTTCACCCAATGCGAAGGCTTGTGCCCAAAACTCTCCAAGGAAATGACTATCCTTCAGAAACGTTTCGCGCGTTCACTCGATTTTCACCTGGTCTCCATTTCAGCGGACCCCAAGAACGACACTCCGGAAAACATCGCCGCCTTCATCGCCAAGCACAACATCGACACCAGCAACTGGACCCTGCTCACCGGTGATCAGGGCACCATACTCCGCCTCATGAAAGATGACTTCCAAGTATCTACAGTCGTCGATCCTCGCCTCCATTCCGACCGTTTTCTCTTACTGGATCGTCAACTTCAGATGCGTGCCTCCTATTCCATGTCGGACAGCTCCGCCATGGAGCGTTTGCCGCGCGGCGTGCGGCGCTTGATCGTGGAAGGTAGAAATTGACCAATGAAGAACAATACAATTTAAGGACGGACATTCGGACATGATTGAAAGCTTGATAGAAAGTGGTTCCAGCTATTCTGGCGACATAGACTTTCTCTTTACCCTCATCACGGTGATCGTGGGCATCTGGTTCATCATTTCCGAGGTAGTGTTGTTCTACTTTTTATTTCGCTATCGCAAGAGAGACGGTGTGAAAGCCGAGTACTTAAGTGGAGAGAAAAAATCCCACAAGAAATGGATTAGCATACCGCACTGGTTGATCATTGCCTGTGACATCGTGCTGATTGTCGGCGCGGTGCAAGTCTGGCACCATATCAAACAGAAAATGCCCCCTGCCGAGGAAACCATACGCATCATCGCCCAACAATGGGCGTGGACTTTCGTTCATCCCGGTAAGGATGGCTTATTGGATACGGACGACGACATCACCATAGTCGACGAGCTTCACCTCAAGGAGAATACCACCTATCACTATGAACTCAGTTCCCGTGACGTCCTTCACTGTTTTTCCATTCCTATTTTCCGGTTGAAGCAGGATACCATCCCCGGTCGAAAGATTAGCGGATGGTTTCGCCCAACCACCACAGGCGTCCACGACGTGCAATGCGCAGAGATGTGCGGTGCCGGTCATGGTCTCATGCCCGCAATACTGACCATTCATACGGAAGAGGAGTACGCCGAATGGCTCGAGAACCAGACCCCGAACCTGGATCCCGACCCATTGAAAAACGAGCAATTCAGAGGTAAAGAGATTGGAGAATTGGCGGCAGATTGATTTGTTGATCCCGCACATGGAGAACTAGGAGATGGCAGATACAGCCACAAAAACGGAAGAAGCACACAGCGATCATCACGATGATCACCACCACGACCAGAGTTTCTGGAGCAAGTACGTCTTCTCCACGGATCATAAGGTAATCGGCATGCAATACATGCTGACAGGTGTCGCCATGGCCCTGATCGGCGGGTTCATGTCCTATGTTTTCCGCATGCAGCTAGCCTTTCCCGACGAATCCGTTCCCTTTTTTGGCAGGGTGTCTTCGCTCGAATACAATGCTTTGGTAACCAACCATGGTACCATCATGATCTTCTGGGTCGCCATGCCCATCCTGATCGCAGCATTCGGAAATTTCCTCATACCGCTCATGTGCGGTTGCGACGACATGGTCTTCCCCAGGATCAACCGACTGTCCTACCAAGTTTTTCTTCTAAGCGCCGTCGTGCTCGTCATTTCATTCTTCGTTCCCGGTGGTGGTTTTGGCGGAGCATGGACAGCTTACCCTCCCCTTTCGGCCAATGCAGAGTACAGCCTCACACCGATGGGGTCGACTTTATGGATACTCGCAGTGGCCTTGGAGTTCGTGGCTTTCCTAATGGGAGGCATCAACTTCATCACGACTGCCATGAATGCACGCGCCAAGGGCATGCGTATGTTCGACATCCCGTTGGTAGTCTGGATGATCGTGATTGCCAGCATATTGTTCATGATTTCAGTTGGACCGCTCATCGCAGGCGCAATCATGCTCTTGCTCGACCAATTGGTGGGCACCGCATTCTTCAACCCCTTCAGGGGAGGTGACCCCATCTTATGGCAACACTTGTTCTGGTTCTTCGGCCATCCGGAGGTATACGTCGTGCTACTTCCCGCCTTGGGGATCGTCGGTGAGATCATACCAACGTTCGCCCGCAAGAAATTCTTCGGCTACAAGCTGGCGTTGTACACCGTGTTCGCCACCGGCATCCTCAGCTTCGTCGTCTGGGCGCATCACCAATTCATTGCAGGCGTAGACCCACGCATGGTGCATTTATTCACCGTCACCACCTTGTTGATTTCCATTCCCATCGCCGAGCTTTGCTTTCTCTACATAGCGACCCTGTATGGAGGTTCCATCAGTTTCAAGACACCGATGCTTTGGGCCCTTGCGTTCGTCGTCGAATTCCTCATTGGAGGTGTAACTGGCATTCACCTGGGCGCCAGTGGAGCCGACATCTACATGCATGACACCTATTTCGTGGTAGCCCACTTCCACTACACTTTCTTTCCCATAGCCATCATTGGCTTTTACGCAGGCATTACCTTCTGGTTCCCCAAATGGACTGGGTGCATGCTGAATGAGTTCTGGGGGAAGGTGCATTTTTGGCTAACCATCATACCCTTCAATTGCATATTCATCCCTCTCTTCATTTTGGGCATGGGCGGTCAGCACCGCAGAATATACAACCATCAGCATTTTTCCGAACTCGCCACGCCGGAATACCAAAATCTCCGAATATTCGCCACGGTGTCCTTGATCGTCATGCTCTTGGCTCAAGTCATCTTCTTCGTGAACATCATTCTGAGTCTTCGCAAGGGGAAGAAAGCAGGCAAGAACCCATGGAAGGCAAACACCTTGGAATGGACGACCGAATCGCCTCCGGGCCATGGCAATTTCAAGGAACTTCCTGAAGTTTATCGAGGTCCTTACGAATATAGTGTTCCCGGACGCAAAGAAGATTACTGGCCGCAGGATCAAAAGGAATAACCTTATAAGCATTCTACAAACAAACGGAAATGTCCTTCCAAATTCCCATTGCAACCTCACGTAACCTGACCGGTGTGCCCACCGGAAGGCTTGGCGTTTGGTGGATCGTCGCGTCGGAAATAGTAATATTCGGCGGTTTGCTAGCCGCTTTCCTGATGTATCGCCTTCATCATGGAGACGAGTGGGCAAAAGAAGCTGGTAAAACAAACATTTGGTGCGGATCGATCAATACCTTCGTTCTGTTAACCTCCAGCTATTTTGTAGTGCTTGCTCACAAGGCCGCTGGAGAGAATAAGCTGCAAGAAGCCTACAAGTACATCTGGTGGACCATTGCGGGTGGCGGTATCTTCATGTGCGTGAAGTTTTACGAGTATACCTCAAAAATTTTTCCGGAATGGTATTACACTCAGCAGATTATCGAAGAAAAGGGTATTGAGTCGATCACGATCACCACAAGCGTGTTCTGGGCCTTTTATTTCACGGCCACCGGCATTCACGGCGTTCATGTCTTGGGCGGAATGGTGATCATGGCCATCATAGCTCATGACGCTAAAAAAGGAAAGTTTCTGCATAGGGTAGAGAATATCGGAATATACTGGCACTTTGTGGACTTGGTATGGATTTTCCTTTTTCCTTTGTTCTACATCGCCTCAGGCCTCTAACTTTCAAATCGCCACAAGTCATGTCAGATCACGAAGATCACGAACACGCCCATCCGGATTACAAAAAGATCTATTACGTTCTGCTCGTCTTGTTGGTGGTCAGTATCTTCGGACCTGAACTGGTCAAGAACATTGAAAATAGAATCATCGTCGTCACGGTGGTCCTGATTACCGCATTCGTAGTGGCTTTCATCAAGGCGGGTATGGTTGCCGCTTGGTTTATGCACTTGGACGTCGAGAACAAGATCGTTTGGTTCCTGATGGCCATTTGCTTGCTATGCATGCTTGTTTTTCTCGCCGGCGTATCGCCGGACGTCCTCAATACCGAGGGTGACAATTGGCAAAACTCAAGAAAAGTTGGCGCCATTCCAAGTAAACCTCTGGAGTAAAACCCTTTTCGTCGAAACACTACGATGGGCACGGCCGAAGCGAAAACACTTCCCAGGAGTCGTTCATCCGACAAATCGCTGCCCAATGGCTTGTTGGGAATGTTGATCTTCATTCTCACCGAGATCATGGTGTTCGCTGCCTTGATCAGCGCATACTTGGTAGCTCGCTCAAGCGCCGAGGAATGGCCTCCCATCGATCAACCCAGGCTTCCCGTAGTCGCCACCGCATTCAATACCATCATCCTCCTCTCCAGTGGAGTATTTACTTATATGGCCAACCGCGCCTTCTTTATTCCCAAGCAAGAAGCCAAGGCCTGCCAATTGTTCCTGATCGCCATCCTGCTGGGATCCTTCTTCGTCTTGTTTCAAGGCTACGAATGGATCGGACTCATCCATTACGGTCTGACCATGACCTCCAGCCCATACGGAAGTTTTTTCTATCTCATAATAGGCGGTCACGCCCTTCACGCCATAGTGGCCATCAGCATCATGGTCCTTGCTTATCGCAAGATGAAACAAGCAGTTCTTACGCCCAGTGAATTTTGGACCGGCCAAGCCTTTTGGTACTTGGTAGTTGGCGTTTGGCCCATTTTGTATTATTTTGTATACTTGAGCTGAAAATCATCTGAATGAAGCCTGTTCTCACCAGCATTTTGTTTCTCCTGCCACTCTTGCTTGTACCAGAGAGCGTAGAGGCATGCGCGGTTTGCTTCTCCGGCAAGGAGGAAACGCGAAACACCTACGTTGGCACGACTGTTTTCCTCTCCGCCCTTCCCATATCAATCATCGTTGGCATCGGATTCATGGTAAGAAGACGATACGTCCATCCCGAGAACGAAGACACGGGTCGTTTCTGAAAACGAGTTTACATGCCGTGGGCAGGATAGCTAAAACCTGAAACAGCCCGCGGTAAAAGAATCCCTCCCTGAAAAGTGATTCGCTTCCCCTTTTTTCTCACTATTTCCGTTGCTTGCGCCATCGGACAGGAAGAGGTACTGGAACCACTCCAGACCGAAAAGGTAAGAGTTCATTCCGAACCAAAGATTTTCGATAAAATACGCCTTCAGGAATCACCTAAGTTAGAATTGGATGCGATACTGAGGGAAAGCCCGTCCTTCAACACCTATCGACGTTCTTCATCGAGTGTCGCTCATCCCACCTCCCAAGGCGTATCACTGCGGGGAACGGGAACCAGCGCGGCCTCCAGATCCATCGTTCTATGGGATGGCATTCCGCTAAATGACCCCTTCGGTGGTTGGGTGCGATGGAACCGCTTTTCGCTTGTTGAATTGGACAGCGCGCGATTCGGTGACCACTCCTCGTTTGCTTCTTCTGCAAAAGCCATCTCGTTGCACAGTCGACGCCCAACCATGGATTCCATATCTGAACTTCGACTTGGAGTCGGAGACGTTCATGGCTTCTCGACTGATGCCTTCTTCGCCAACAAGGAAAACCCAGAAGGCTGGACGACCAGAACCAGTTTCCGTGTCGAGGACTTTGCAGGACACAAGGTGGTTCGAGATAACCAGAGAGGTCCGATTGACGAAGATGCATGGAGCCGAATGAAGACCGCTCGGGTCGTCGTTTCCAGGCAATCTTCCATTGGCCTCTTCAGCGCCCGCTTGGCAGGATTCGACGAACGCAGAGGCAATGGCACACCTTTGGGTCGAAACCAAGGAAATGGCTGGGATTGGTCTCTAGACCTGGAAAACGAGCAATCCCGAACCGCCATCTTCGGACAAGAGCGTGACTTCGCCAGTGTATTTCCCAAAGTATCCGCAGACCGGTCATCCGAATCAATCGCGCTTGATCAATACCACGTCCCTTCCCAGTCACTTGGATTCCTCCATGAGTATTCATGGGAATTGGCGGAACGTGAACTCGGGTTCAGGCTTTCAGCGATCCAGAAGAATGGACATACCCATGAGGAAAATCATTTCACCAAGAGCCTTCGCAAAGCAGGAGGCCGACAAACTCAAATTGGAAGCTCTCTGGAAAGTTCATGGCTCTCGGAGAAAAACTGGCTTGTGGACGCTCGATTCAAGGCTGATTTCTTTCAGGACTCTCAAGGCATCCGATCAGGATGGACGGCAACCGATGAACGTTTTTCCAGGAAGAAGGAATTTGAGCTTGGCGGCTCTCTCAAACTATCCAAATCAATCTCTAAAGCCCTTGCTTTCAATAGCTTGCTGCGTAGCCATGTCCGTCAACCGACCTTAAACGAACTCTATCGCCCCTATCGAGTCGGCAACTTCTCCGTAGACGCCAACGAGAAATTAACCATCGAACGCATTACGGGATGCGAGATCGGTTTCGATTGGCAAATATCCCAAAACCTATCCACTTCCTTCACCCTGTTTCAAGACAACCTCCGAAACTCCGTCGCCAACGTCTCCGATCCGAACGATGCGAATGATGCTCAACGCATCAACTTGAACAAAGCTCGCGCCAAAGGCATCGAGATCATCATCGATCAAAAGCTAGGCGAAAACTTGAGCCTGACCTTGGGCGGATTGCACCTAGTCACCGAGGTGAGGGATTGTCCGGAAAACCCAGCCATCGTTGGAAACCGATTTGCCCAAGTTCCACGAAGCAGAATGAATGCAACCCTCGCCTGGACTCAACCAATCGGCGGCGTCCGTCTTGACCTTAGCAATGAGTCCAAACGCTACGACGATGCCCGAAATAGTCGCTTGAACGATGATTTCCTCGTTCTCGACCTCTCGTTCATCCGTAAAATCTCGGCCTCTGCTCGAATCCGATTTTCCTTGAACAACTTAACCAACGAGGAAATACAGACCGGATTATCTACCGATGACGTGGTTTCAACGAGCGTTCCCCGCAATTTCATGCTAGGATTTGATTGGTCCTTCTAGAAAAGGAGATGCACGTTAAAAAAAGGCGTTCATGCACCCTAAGAAACGCCTTCTTCAATTCAAAATGGGATTGAGGGAACGCAACCTCTGCCATACCAATGGTGTATTGTGGGCGTCTCGATCACTTGCTCATTAGCGATGGCTCGCACACGAGAGTATTTAAAAGGGTTGAAACTAAAAATAAAATTCTTCAGTTTCTAATAAGGCGATTAATTCCGTAAGTTCGTCCTATAACCAAGAAAACAAACAGGCATGAAAAACTTGCTAGCTAAATTTGCTCTTTCATTCAGCCTCCTTGGCTTGTTGACCGTTGGAGTGCAAGCCCGCGAATTCACCTCCGCAAACGGTTCGAAGATCGAGGGAGAAATCATCAAATTCGAAGGAGAGTACATTACTTTCAAACGATCCGACGGGAAACTGTTTCGATTCAAACTGGAGATCCTTTCCCCGGCAGACCAAACGTACGTACGCCAAAACTTCGAGAAAGCCATCGCCAACGTTCCGACCTTAAGCCGCCCTCTTTCCGTGACAGACGTCAAGAGATTCGCCGCGGAAATCGATAGAGTCGTGGAAGAGAAACTCGCCGCCAATGGGAAAACACCCAACCTAATGGCAAGCGACGAAACGTTCCTCCGCAGAGCTTACCTCCTGATTGCAGGAAGAATTCCCACCATGACGGAATCGGAGGAATTCATTCGCGGTGGTCGAAAGACAACAAAGAAACAGGAATTAATCGACAAACTGCTCAACTCGGAAGGTCACGTCAGCTCCGAATTCCACTATTGGGCCGATATCCTGCGGGCTAAATCCAACTTGGACGGCGTGCGTTCAGGTGGAGTACCCTACGTCGACTGGATAAAGAAAGCCATTCGACAAAACCTCGCTTATGATAAATTCGTCAGAGAACTGGTGTCCTCCACGGGTCCGGTTTTTGAAAAGGGCAATGGGCCCGTCGGGTATTACTTCAGGGATCGAGGCATGCCCTTGGACAACATGGCGAACACCGTACGCATCTTTCTCGGTACCAGTCTCGAGTGCGCCCAGTGCCACAACCACCCTTTCGACAAATGGACCCAGAAGGATTTCTACCAGATGGCCGCCTTCACGCATGGCGTGGGAAACCTGAGAAACGAAGCCACCATGGAAGCCTCCAAGGGGCTAAGCGACATGATAAGGAACCGGAATCCCGATGACGTCGACTTAAGGCGGGCAGCCCGCACCATAGGCGATATTATTGGGCACGCCTTGGATCATGGCGGAGCCGGAAAGATCAATTTACCGGACGACTACCAGTATGACGATGGCAAACCGAAGGAAGAAGTCATGGCTCGTACGTTGTTCGGCCCTCAAGTCGAACTGGATTTCAAGTTGGAGGAAATAAACTCACGCAAGGCATACGCTAATTGGCTGACCTCCGAGGAAAACCCACGCTTTACCACGGTGATTGCCAATCGGATGTGGAAAAAAGCCATGGGCATCGGGCTGATCGAGCCAGTAGACACCATGACCGACAAGACGCAGGCGACCAATCCCATCTTGATGACCTATCTCGAAAACCTCATGAAGGGTTTGTCCTACGACCTCCGAGAATTCCAACGAGTAGTTTACAATACGAGAACCTTTCAACGTCGCGCATCCAAACTCGAGTTCGATCCCGGAAGCAAGGATCCCTATCTCTATCCAGGACCCACTTTGCGTCGCATGTCAGGAGAACAAATTTGGGACTCCCTGCTAGTCCTCACTCATACCGACGTCGACAACCGCAAACCGGACGCGAACATCAAGCAGTACGATCTCTACGACAAATACAAGGTAATGACCGCCGATCAGCTATTCAAGGAAGCCAAGACCTTGGCTGAGGAAAGCAGCAAGGCGCGAGAAAGAAAGAAGAAAATGATGGGTGGCGACGTTCCGGCCGGAACCAAGGCGACAAACAGGAAATGTCCCATCACCGACAAGCCGGTCAAGCCCGGGCAAATCGCCATGGTGGAAGGCAAGGCCATCGGCTTCTGTTGCGGGGGTTGCCAAAACAAGTTCATGACCAAGCAGGAAGCCAAGAAAAAAGTGGATGACGGGAAAAGCGCCAAGGGGCGGTTCGCCGGCAAGGAAATCTCCAATGAAACGTGTCCGTTCACCGGTAAAAAGATCAATCGCAGTCAAGTTCTCGAAAACAAAGGTAAACTGATCGCTTTCTGCGGTGGAGCTTGTAAACGAAAATTCCTCCGCTTTCAGATCGAAGAAAAGCCAAAGGGACAAGCCATGGCCAACGCGATGGACGCTAAGCCCAAAGTAAACCACTGGGAAACGCGTTCATCCGAATTGCAATCCCCCGCTCCAGGCGGACACGTCATTAGACAATTCGGTGGCTCCGACCGTGAACAAATCCAAAACTCCAACGCCGATGCTTCAGTCACCCAGGTACTGACCCTCTTGAATGGCTACGTGGAGGACAAGTTGCTCAAGAACACCAAATCAGTCCTAATGAACAACATTGCCAAGGAAACCAAGGAGGCCGACAAAATCGATGCCGCCTTCCTCTCCATTCTGAACCGCTTCCCAACCTCGATCGAAGATAGAAACGCCGGTCGAGCTCTCAAGGAGTTTGGATCCGAGGAGGCCATTCCCGATATCGTCTGGTCGCTAATGAACGCGCACGAATTTCTTTTCATACAATAATCAGCAGGTCACAATCCGTAAGTAACAATAGCCATGAAAGATTACCTGAAACGACTGGACGGACAAAGCCGTCGCAACTTCATCGCCAACACTGCGAAAGCCTGCTTGGGCGTCAGCATTTTGCCCGGGATCGGGGACAAGGCGCTCGCCATCACGCCAGGCAAACGACCCGCCACCGCCCGTCACGTTATATACCTGTACATGGGTGGTGGCATGAGCCACGTCGACACCCTTGACCCGAAACCGGAAAACCCCGCCGTACAAGGGCCAGTCAAAGCGATTCGCACCAGTGCCGACGGCATTCAGTTGAGTGAGTTCCTCCCGAAGACGGCCAAGCAAATGCACAACGCCACCGTTATACGGTCGGTATCCACAAACCAAGGAGCTCACGAGCAAGCAGGTTACTTGATGCACACCAGTTACGTAAAACGGGGTACCATCGTGCATCCCACGCTCGGTAGCTGGGTTTCCAAAATGTCGGGCAAAATCAACAACACTCTTCCGGAAAACGTACGCGTCAACGGGGGCAGCAACATTCTCGGGGCTGGCTTCCTCGAGTCGAAACACGGCCCCCTGCCTATCGGAAACCCATCCGCTGGACTGCAAAACAGTAAAATGGCGGAACACCTCACAAACGATCGATTTGGCCGCCGCCTGCTGATGGCGGAGAATTTGAACGACAACTTCCTCGATTCCTACCCGCAAAGGAAAGTACGTGCCTATTCCGACCTCTACAAAGAAGCCACCAAGTTGATGAAGAGCGAAGACCTCAAGGCTTTTGACTTGGAGCGCGAACCAAATTCAAGCCACCAGCTCTATGGCCAGCACAGGTTCGGACAAGGATGTCTTCTCGCCCGCCGCCTAATCGAGCACAAGGTGCGGTACGTCGAGGTTTCCATGGGTGGCTGGGACACGCACGACGACAACTTTCAACGAGTAGCCGACAACTGCATCCAACTAGATCAAGGCTTGGGTGGCTTGCTTTATGACTTGGAAAGACGCGGTCTTCTCAAGGAAACCCTCGTTGTATTGACTTCGGAATTCGGCCGCACCCCCGACATCGTGGGAGCCCGCCAAGGTCGCAACCACTGGCCCAAAGCCTTCAGCGCCTTCATGGCCGGTGGCGGAATCAAAGGTGGCACGGTGTATGGAAACAGCGATGCCGACGGCAAGGAAGTGGCTGAAAAAATGGTCAAGGTACCGGACCTCAACGCCACCATTGCCTACGCTCTTGGCCTACCCCTGACCAAAGTCATGTACTCTCCTTCCGGTCGTCCCTTCACGGTTGCCCACAAGGGTGAGCCGGTGTTGGACGTTCTGGCTTAGGGCAGGACCTTTTCCCGACCATTCCAATCGAGGTGAAGCGAGTACCATTGGCTTGGGTTGCCTTGGTCCTGGCCATTGCCACCTCCGTTCAGGGAGTGGAACCGTTCCGCGACTTCCGCAACAAACAGGGCCAAGTAATCAATGCCCGATTGATTGGCGTAAAAGGAGATCAAGTGGCCATTCAAACACGGGAAGGCAAAACCTTCGTAATATCTAAATTCATTCTTTCATTAGCGGATCAAATCTACATCAGCGAAGCCGCCGCTCGCGGTGACTTGATGCCGAAGCCAACCACCCCAAACCCTAACCCAAACCCGGGAACACCCAATACTACCCCTGGCACCCCGAACCCTCCAACCCCACCAGTCGGACCCGTGGCGACGGGTCCTGCCACGGTGGACTTCACCAAGGACGTCTTGCCGATTTTCAAGACAAGTTGCACCGAGTGCCACAAAGCTCCCTTCGTAAAGAACAACCGTACCATCAAGCCAAAGGCCGGGCTTCGATTGGATTCCTTCGAGGCCACCATGAAAGGCAGCACCGACGGGCAGGTGGTCAAACCGGGAAAGCCCGATGATAGCGTGTTGCTGGAACTCATCAGCCTGGAACCGGACGATTCCGACATCATGCCACCTAAAGGGGATCCTCTCACGGCTGAACAAATCGAGACTATCCGCAAGTGGATTGCAGAAGGAGCGCGCAGCTCAATTGACGCGGCAGCACCGACCGGACCCGTGGGACCAAACCCCAATGCTTCCGGCCCCAAGGCCAGTCCTCTAGACGCCTTGGTGAACAAAGCGAACGTACGGCCTCTAGCGCCCGGAGTTTTGGCTACTGCATCCAAGAATGGCGCCATGGTGAATCCCTTGGCCCACAACCATCCTTTTCTGCGCATCGAGTTCGTCTCGATCGCAAGCTCCATAACGGACAGTGAAATGGGCCGCATCATCCCTCTTGTTCGTTCCCATCTCACTCAACTTGACCTTTCGAAAACCAAGGTTACCGACAAAGCACTCGTCAACGTCGGGAAATGTCGCAACTTGACCCATCTCGATTTGCGTCAAACTCAAATCGGCGACGATGGCCTGTCCGCCCTGCGCAACTTGGAAAACCTTTGGTACATTAACCTTCTCAACACCAAGGTAACTAATCGTGGGCTATCCACTCTCAAGGAAATCAAGAGCCTGAAGGAAATCTACCTCTGGCAATCGGACGTAACCGCAAGTGGAGTAAAAGAACTTCGCGAAGCGCTACCGAACGCCAAGATCATCTTCTAGCGGCTTATCCGAAATGCCTGCCCCCTTCGACGCAGCGACCGTACGTCGCGACTTTCCAATCCTCGGAAAAACCTTTCGGGACAAAGCCCTCGTCTACCTCGACAACGCTTCCACCTCACAAAAACCGGCCGTGGTGATCGATGCGATTGCCGACTTTTATCGGGAGACCAACTCCAACGTCCACCGCGGGGTCTATGCCTTGGCGGAAGAAGCCGAAGCCGCCTACGACCAATCGCGCAAGACGGTTGCCTCCCATCTCAACGCCGCCCCCGAAGAAATCGTTTTTGTCCGCGGAACCACAGAGGCCCTCAACCTCGTTGCTCAAAGTTATGGTCGGGCCAGCCTCGGTTCCGGCGACGTCATCGTCGTCACCGAGATGGAACACCACGCCAATATCGTCCCTTGGCAATTGGTGGCCGAGCAAACCGGGGCATCCGTCAAGGCCGCTCCCATCGACGACTTGGGATCCATCGATCGAAACGCACTCAGTCAACTTCTCGAACAAGACCCCAAGATCCTTTCGCTCTGCCATATTTCCAATTCTTTGGGCACAATCAACCCGATCGCTGAGATTATTGCCGAAGCCAAGGGTCTCGGTGTCGTCACAGTGGTAGACGGAGCCCAGAGCGTGCCTCACGGACCAGTCGACGTAAAAGCCCTCGACTGCGACTTCTTCGCCTTTTCCGGACACAAGGCTTTCGGCCCCATGGGCATCGGCGTCCTCTACGGAAAGCAAGACAAGCTCGCCCAGATGCCACCTTACCAAGGCGGTGGCGACATGATCGACGAGGTAACCATCGCGAAAACCACTTTCGTGGCACCTCCCCAGCGCTTCGAGGCTGGCACTCCCAACGTGGTGGGCGCCATCGGATTGGGCGTCGCCCTGAATTATTTCAATGCCCTCGACCACGAAGCCATGGCAGCCCACGAGCAGGCCCTACTGGAGCAGGCCACCGTAGGATTGTCCGCTCTCCCCGGACTTATCATCCACGGGCAATCTACGGACAAGGCGGCCGTTGTCTCCTTTAGCGTAGAAGACATTCATCCCCACGATATAGCGACTTTCCTCGACGCCGACGGCATAGCCATCCGGGCCGGTCACCACTGCTGCCAACCGCTCATGACTCGTCTCGGCGAAACCTCCACCGCTCGTGCCTCCTTCGCCTTCTACAACTTGCCCGAGGAGGTCGATCGCCTAGTCGCCACGGTCAGCCGAACCATCGACTGCTTCCGCTGAGGCCATGATCGAAACACCGCGAGACCTTTACGACGGAGTCATTCTCGACCACTCCAAGAAACCCCGCAACTTTGGCAAACTGGCCCACCCATCCCATCAAGCGGACGGACGCAACCCAATCTGCGGGGACGAGATATCGGTCTTCCTGCAAACGGAAGGCGAAGCGTTCTCCGCTTTTGCCTTTTCCGGCCAGGGTTGCGCCATCTCGAAGGCCTCTGCCTCGCTCATGACCGAAGACCTTCGCAACCGTCCGCCCGAACAAGCCAGGGAACGGGCCAACGAGATATTGCAAGTACTCGGACAGGACATGGAAGGCGATCCCTTTGAGCGCTACGGCGAGCTTGGGGCCCTCACCGCGGTCCGCCGCTACCCTGCCCGCCTCAAGTGCGCCACGCTTGCCTGGCATACCTTTCTCGTCGCCCTCGCCGGTGAAACCACCGCTTCCACCGAAGACTCCTAACAACCAAACCAATCGTTCCCATGTACAAGTACCTTGTTCTCGCCCTCACTCTTTGTTTCACGCCACTCCTCGCAAAAGAGGAAAAAGAAAAGCCGGCCGGCCCATTTGCCAGACACACCATAGACCTCGGCGTGGTCGTCTCCGACCTGGAGAAATCCCTAGCCTTCTACAAGGGAATCGTCGGAATGACCGAACTAGACGGCTTCAAGGTCGGCGGCGACTTCCCCAAAAAAGTTGGCCTCACCGACGGCGCTGGGCTCGACATCCACGTACTCGTCCTCGGCGAAGGCGAAGATGCCACCAAGCTCAAGGTGATGCAGGTAAAGAGCGAAAAGCCCGCCAAGACCCTCAAGCAACGACACATACACACCCAAACCGGGTTTTCCTACCTCAGTATCTTCGTGACCGACGTCGACGCTGTCCTCGATCGGGCCAAGAAGGCTGGCCTCAAGCCCTATGCCCAAAGCCCCCAGCGCCTCCCCGAAGGTCTTCCACAAGACGTCTGTCTGCTCATGCTGAAGGATCCCGACGGCAACTTCGTGGAGATCATCGGGCCCCTCACCAAGAAGCTGAAAAACAGCAAGTGATCCTTGCCCGCGGCCTCCTTTCCTCCCTCTTTCCCTGGCTCCTCGCCGGGATGATCCTGACGGGCAAGGAGGCTCCAGCTCCACCTGACACGATTCGGGTCGACTTCGACGCACACCCCGAGGGCCCCTACGAAATGCGGGCCTTCCGCAAGGACTGGGCCAACGCTTTCCTCGGCAAGTTTCACCGGCGGGCCGCCATCACCTCCGAACCCAAGGGCAAGAGTCTTCGCGTGGCCTACCCCAAAGGATCTCTCGGTCCCGATGAGGGAGGCGGACACTTTCGCGAGCGGCTCGCGCCCCACAAGGCCTACCGCCTCAGCTACCGCGCAGTTTTCGAGAAAGGCTTCGACTTCAGGCGCGGCGGCAAGCTACCTGGTCTCGCTGGCGGAAAAGGCAACACTGGGGGCGATAAACCCACCGGCGACGGCTGGTCCGCCCGCTACATGTGGAACGAAGACGGCAAATTGGGTCTCTATCTCTATCACCTCGACCAAAAGACCAAATACGGCGAACGCTTCCCGCTGAAGGCCACGGCGGCCACCGGCAAGTGGATCAAGCTCTCGCAGGCCGTGCAGGTGAACGCTCCCGGCAAGTCCGACGGACGCATCCAAGTGTGGATAGACGGCCAGCTCGCCCTCGATCGCAAGGGGCTTCGCCTCCGCGGCAAAGTGAAACCCGAGGTCGCCCTCGTCGACCAGTTCATGTTCTCCACCTTCCATGGCGGCTCAACCAGGAAGTGGGCACCCACTCGCGATTCCCACGCACGCTTCGACGATTTTCTCATCAGTCTCCTGCCCTAGGTTGCATCCATCAAACGACTCCGGTTTCGGCCGCCGAAAACACGCCGAGATTTGCTATTGTAAAAAGATAAGACCGCTCTACCCTGACCCCTAAATAAATCCATACTCCGCTTAAAACTTAATTCAACCTTTTGGAATCATGAGCCAGATACACGTCAATAAGAACAATGAACAACTGGGGCCATTCTCGGTTGACGAGGTGAACAAAAAACTGGCCAGTGGAGAGTTTGCTACGTCGAACAAGGGATGGATGAAGGGAATGAGCGATTGGAAACCTCTTTCCGACAGCGCCTTTTTCACCGAGGGCGTAAGAGTCCCGGCTTCCGATGATGGCCCGCCGGCCATGAGTGAAGCGGACAAAATGAAGGAGCGTGGTCGTGAAGCAATGGAAGGGGCCGGTAAAATGGTTGCCAACATAAAGGCGGCCAAGGACGTCAGGGATTTCCTCCCCTACCTCAAGCTGGTCGACGTTCTTCTCGAGCGGTTCAAGAACATGTTTACACCCAAGGCGCTGGACACTTGGGATGGGTTCTCTCGTAAAGTGGGCTTCCTCTTATCCACTGCGGGAGCTGCCATTATCATGGTTCTTGCCGTTCTTACGATGTTCAAGGTAGACAAATTTTCGATTGTCGTAAACGGAGCCAAGATCCTTTTGGTCATTGGAATAGGTCAATACATAGCTTTCCGGTTCCTGAAGGCGAACAGTGAACTGATCGAAAAGTCGCCCGGCAAGATAACGTCCAAGGCATTCCTGAAATGCTTATCCGTAGTGCTCCTTATGATTGGCATTTGGTATGGGGTGGATGGTATTGGAGCATTTGTAGAAAATACGGATGCTGTGGAGCCACTCATAGAAGGCCTCGTATATTTACTCATTCTCTCTTACTGCGCAGGCGTGGCGATGAACCATGAATCCGTGAACGTAGAACTGACGGACGAAAGAACCTCCATCGGCGAGGAGGCCTTGGGCATTCTATCGTTCTTGTCGAAGTTGGCCGTGAGAGTAATACCCTTCATTTTCTTTTTGTTTATATTGGGAGCCTTCGTTGGACTGCTTGATAATTTAATAGACATATTAGATAATAAAAAATCGGCTGCATTGGGTACTTATCTGAAAGCCCAAGGTCATGGATTTAAAATAGTCATGGCCTTGTCATTACCCTTCCTGACCTACCTTTCGTTTCTGGTCATTCACCTGTTCATCGACCTCATGCGGGCCACCCTCTGCCTCTTCAAGCTCAAGGAAAAGTAAGCGGTCGCTGTCGGCTTTCGGCATCCCCCCCAGCAAGGGGTATTGCATCATCGGGTTTCCTGTTGATTCGTGCTATCCCCTGCCCTAGCTTCAACCAAAAGCAATTTACCATGTCATGAGAACCATACGACGCGCCTTTCTCTTCTTCGGTTTCCTCGCAGCCTGCCTCGCGG
>PBLJ01000086.1 GCA_002721705.1 Opitutia bacterium | reverse complement strand
TCTTCATTCACGCGGCATGGCTGGATCAGGCTTGCGCCCATTGTCCAATATTCCCCACTGCTGCCTCCCGTAGGAGTCTGGACCGTGTCTCAGTTCCAGTGTGGCTGATCATCCTCTCAGACCAGCTACCCGTCTTTGCCTTGGTGAGCCTTGACCTCACCAACAAGCTGATAGGCCGCGAACCCCTCCTTTAGCGCCAGGCCCGAAGGTCCCCAGCTTTAGTATCTCCCCCATGCGAGGGAGGACCACATCCGGTATTAATCCGCCTTTCGGCGGGCTATCCCAGACTATAGGGCAGGTTGTTCACGTGTTACGCACCCGTTTGCCGCTTTCACAAGCTGGCATCACCCCGAAGGGATCTGCCTGAATGATCGCGCTCGACTTGCATGTCTTAACCACGCCGCCAGCGTTCACTCTGAGCCAGGATCAAACTCTCCGAAAGAAACAATTGATAAATCAACTGTTTCGGAGTGATGAGTTAGGAATCCTGGTGATTCCTGACTACCGGTGCCGAACATCCGTTAAAAACGAATGCCCGGACTTTTTTTAAAACAAAGGACCGGTGCCTAGTGATCGCACAAAGTAAATTTCAAAGAACAGTTTATCTTCGCTTTTGGGCAAAGACAAAGATTATCAAAAGAACAAAAATGAGAAAGCTCGTCAAGCGATTTCCAGAAAAAACGTAAACTAAGCGATCAAGTTGCCGCTAAGGGGTGCTCTCAGTCAAACGAAACCATTCCAAAAGCTTGTAATCATAAAACCATCCATGTTCGCGATAGTCCTTGGCATACCACAACCAGCGGTTCCCTGAATAGCTGTAGAGAAAGGGGTAAACCAAGCGAGAAGTCCACAACCACCCAAGCTTGGGGTGAAACATCCAATTCGAATAAGATCCTTCACCCGTTGGGTAAACCCAGCCGAGAGTTTCATGGAAAACCCAAACGAAATCGGATTTATAGTAATGGCCGAGCCATTGCAGCTTTTTCCATTTTGAAAAATTTCCATCGGTCTGAGCCATCTCCCACAAAGGATCAACAAAATGTCCTCGAACACTGCGGAGTCCATACGTTCGCAGAGCGGAATCGGGCGTTCTTTGATGCCTAAAGGCTATGCGCAGCAACCTTCCGGAACTAGTGCTATTCAAATGGTCGTAGTCTCCACCACGCAAAACTCTGGTGCGACCTATGCGCAGATCGGTATAGGGTTCTTCAGGACCACGTGAGTTGGCTTTAACGGCTGCTGGATTAACCACTGAACCATAACCATACCAAGTGGGATCATACCAGTCCCAACACCATTCGAACACGTTGCCAAACATATCATAGAGCCCAAAATCATTGGCCATGTCCAGAGGTTTGATAACTTCTCCTCCGTAACTGTGCGTTTCAGTGCTTATCAATTGTTCGCCGTTAAAGTAGCCTATGGGGGAAGTACCGTTGTCAAAGGGATCACCACTCAAGCGATAATTCCCAAGCGCTCCGTTCAGGGCGGTATTTCCCCATGGATAATCCTTGCCAATGTGCGAACCTCGAGCGGCTTTTTCCCATTCAGCCTCGGTAGGCAAGCGATATCCACTGGAGGTCCAGCGAACCATGTTGTTATTGAGATTGGCTTCCCCGCTTCGATAAACAGTTGTTTTGGCTTCATCTAAATAATAAACGGGTGTACGGCCTTCCATTTCCGAACGAGCATTGCACCATTTCACTGCATCAAACCAAGTCACCATGTTCATTGGATGAAGGGAAGGGTCATTCGACCAGGACGCACCACGCAGGGGTTTGCGGGTTTTCTCACTGAAATCATAACCGTTCAACTCGGCCCAAGTAGCAACGATGTCCCACAACTCGATGGAAAGTTCATATTTATCCATGAAGAAAGAATCTATGGGAACGAAATGAGCTGGGCGTTCATCCGACAACCCACTTGAATCACCCATAAGAAAAGCACCGGATGGCACGGAGACCATTTCTTGAGCGAGGAGCAAAGTACTGGAGGAGCCTCCCCAAATCAGAGGAAAGAAAAGGCAAGCCCGAAAAAGAAGCACAATTGAACCAAAACAGCAGTTTTTGATGCTGTCCTTGATATCAAAAGACCTCGCCCTTGTAGGAGTGAGCTTCATGACCAGCTTCCAAATTATGGAATTCGAGCAACGAAACGCAAGCTCAGGCGTTGCATATTAAACTTCGCACGCATAACGAGCATACAAAGTCGACTGGAGAAGGGAAATCTTTAGCCCTCAATCCATCGATGAGTCACAAGAATGGGACTATGGAATTCTCATGGAGAAATTCCGTTCCATGCTTGAAGGTTACCGGCGACGGGAAAATTTTTTCTGGAATTTCTCCACGCGCCCAGCTGTATCAACGAAACGCTTTTCGCCGGTAAAAGCCGGATGGGAATCCATGGTGACGTCTCGCAAAACCATGTGGTATTCGACTCCGTCGATAATTTCAGTCTTGTCGGACTTCATGGATGATTCCGTGAAAAAGCGTTTTCCGCTGGAAACATCAACAAAACAAGTCGGAAAAGATTCCGGATGAATGTCATTTTTCATGATTACTCTAAATAATTGCTTAGGAGGAAATCCTCCGAAAAGTTCAACCCTGCCTTGCCTTGAAGCGAGGATTGGTCTTGTTGATGACGTATAACCGCCCGCGGCGCTTGACCACCTTGCAATCCGGGTGGCGGTTCTTGAGAGTTTTAATGGATGAAACCACTTTCATGAGGCGGAGGAATAAACAGGTACGCCGTGATTTTGTCAACGCACAAACGCCCCCCTTTTTTGTTCTTGAAAACTTCCGCGCAAAAGCCATTATTTTCCGCTCCATGACTGAAACCGACCCTGAGCAAAACGCCGATCGGCAGAAAAATGCCGACGAGCTAACCATCTTGGATGACGCACCGCTTTCTCGGTACGTCACCGACACAGGGAAGATTCTTCCCAGAAAATACACGCGGCTCTCTCCTAAACAGCAACGCAGGATTTCCCGCTTGATTAAAAAGGGGCGGCACATGCAGACCCTTAAATAAATTCTGCGCGAGCCATTTGGGAAACAACTTCGACCTGCGTCGCCTTGAAAATACTACGAGGGGACGATCCCGGGAACCTTCGAGAGACCGTGGAGGCCCTCAAAAGCGGGGGCGTGGTTTCGTTACCGACCGAAACCGTCTATGGATTGGCAGCGGACGCTCTTCAACCTGATGCAGTTCGCAGCATTTTCGAGATCAAGAACCGTCCGGCGAACGATCCTTTAATCGTCCATGTCGGAACCATTGAGGCGATTCGAGCAATCGCACATGCACCACCCATTCTATCCAAGCTGGCCGATGCATTCTGGCCCGGTCCCCTAACGGTAATACTGGAAAAAAAAGCCTGTGTACCTGACTTGGTGACTTCAGGACTTCCCTCCGTCGCGATTCGGATTCCGAGACACCCTTTATTTCTTGAAATCCTGCGTGCGTTGAATCGCCCCTTGGCGGCCCCGAGCGCAAATCAACACGGTTACGTCAGCCCTACAAGAGCTGCACACGTGGTGGAATCTCTAGGTGACAAATGCCCAATCGTGCTTGATGGAGGTTCCACCGACCATGGCATAGAATCAACAATTTTATCCTTATTGAATCCTGAAGATCCAACTATTCTGCGACCAGGGCCTCTTGCAAGCGAGCACTTCGTTGAAATCTTTGGGTCGCCACCGAGATTGGCTCACGAGACTGAAAGCTCCACTCCTCAAGCACCGGGAAATTTCAAACGGCACTACAGCCCAAAAGTCCCGCTGAAATTACATGCGGGGATTGAATCGATTCGAAAAAAGATAGAAGAACAAACTGAAAATCTCGAAACAGTTGGCGTCATCCTGCTAAACAAGCCAAGGGCAAAGGAAGAGTGGCCAAATGAAATCAAGCTAGGATGGCTAAGCGAAAGCAACTCGCTTTCAGAAGCCGCTGCCGGACTCTACGCAATTTTAAGAGAGATGGACAACGATGCCACCATCAAAATCGTACTCTGCCAAATGCCACCGAACAAAGGTATAGGGATTGCAATTAACGATAGGTTGCGAAGAGCGGCAACTCAGGTTTGACCGAATCGCCACTTCGCGCTTGTTTTTTATTGAACGTATTGCATCTTTTACCAGATCGAGGTCACAAAGCCCCAATAACTTGGTGATCATCCTAAAATAGAATCGTCATGAAAACTACGATCATAATATTACTTGCCGCGGCAACCACCCTTTCGACTTTCGCCCAACGCGAAAGCTCGGAACAACTGAGGGATCCTGAATACCTCATTAAGAAATACAACCAGCTCGCCGTTAAGTATAACGTCTTGGTCGAGAAAGTTCGTCTGAATCTGGATTCCAAGCAACCAGAGACGACCGTCGTGAAAGAAATCCGAGTGACCAACCCTATCAACTCTAGTCTGGAGCGTCAAAACGCCGACCAGAACTACAAGATTCGCAGTTTACAGGCTGAATTAAGTCAAGCCAAGCAACGCAACCAAGACTTGGCTTCAATGAACAGAGTCCTGGAGGACCAAAAAGCTCAACTCAAAGACAAGCTCAGGGAATTGCACAAAAGTGAATCGCATTTGGAAGAACGCTCTAGGCGTCTTGCGGTTGAGAACAGGAGAGCTGAAACTGAAACGAGGAATTTTGAAACCCTGGAAAAGCAATTAAAGAATGAAATCCGAGATCTGAAAAACTCGGGCAGCGCCGCTAATCGTCAACTTTCGATTTTCGAAGAGGATGGCCGGAAAATTGCCATAGAAAACAAACAGCTCAAGAGTGAAAACGATCGCCTGAAAGACAGGCTGGACGAGACCGAAAACTCTTTGGCGTCTTTCCGCGCTTCGGAGGATGAACTCAGGCAGGAAATTTTGTCACTTCGCGATGCAGTGGCGGAAAAAGGGCGCGAGAATTCAATCCTTGCAGAGGAAAAGGAAGTCGCGGAAGTGGAAATCCGCACTTTACGTGCCGACATCAGTGACCTGGCAGGCGTACAGCTCGAGAAAAAGAGTGAAATCGATGGCCTCTATGACGAAATCAATCTCCTTCTCCAAAAGAACGCCGATCTGACCAAAGACATGAAAGCCCGAGGGGAAGCGATAAGAGACATGGACCAAGCTATCACAGACATTGCCAACCGAGAGGAAAGATTGCGTAACCGACTCGCTGAAATCGACTTGGAAAACCAAGAACTCGTTCAATCCATCAGCTTGAACCGGAACGAACGAGACGATCTAAAAGACACAGTTCGAATGCTGGAACAGGAACTGTCCGCGAGCGCCCATTCGGAAGCGCAACTAGCAAGTGATTTACAAAGCCTACAAGAAACGAACGACAGGCTGAAAAGCACGCAATTGGATTTCGATGCCCGCGAAACGGAATACTTGGATCAAATCAGTGATTTGGAATCCCGCAACGCGTCTCTCGGTGCTCAATTAACCAAACTTCGTGATCAAAGAACTCGACTGCGCAACGATATAATTGGCGTGATCGAGGACGACGACGTTCGCGTGGAACGTTAAACTTTTGGAGAGGTGGTCGAAAGAAAGCCGATCACGCCCAAGGGGATCACGATCATTCGGCTACAACGCCCATGGCTCGAAACTTGGCGTAGCGTTCCTCAATCAGTTCGCTAAAACTCGATTCTCTCAATTTCTTCAAATTGGAAATCAAGCTTTTCCGAAGGTTGTCGGCGCTTGCCTCGACGTCACGATGAGCGCCACCGACTGGTTCTGGAACAATTTCATCCACTACGCCCAACTCGATCAAATCCGACGCTCCGAGACACAAGGCTCCAGCTGCCTCGGGGGCATGACTACGATCTTTCCATAGAATTGCAGCGCAACCCTCCGGAGAAATCACCGAATAGTATGCATTCTGCAAAATCAGGACACGATCAGCCACCGCAATCCCCAAAGCTCCGCCTGATCCTCCCTCACCTATTACAACTGTCAAGATGGGGGTTTGCAAGGTACTCATTTCACGCAGGTTGACGGCGATGGCCTCAGCCACGTGGCGTTCTTCGGCGCCAATGCCCGGGTAAGCACCTGGAGTATCCACCAAGGTAATGATCGGCATGCTGAATTTTTCGGCCATCTTCATCAATCGCAACGCCTTGCGGTAGCCTTCAGGATGAGGACATCCGAAATTCCGCATCAAGTTTTCTTTCGTGTCTCGACCTTTTTGTTGGCCGATAACCATAATGGGATGCCCTTCGAACAAGGCAGGGCCACCAACGATGGCAGCATCGTCGCCAAAGACACGGTCTCCGTGCAACTCCTGAAAGTCGGTGAACAGGCGTTCCACGTAATCCAAGGAATAAGGTCTGTTGGGATGACGAGAAAGCTGGACTTTTTGCCAAGGAGTGAGTTTCGAGTAAATAGTTTTCTTGGTGGATTCAATCTTCCGCTCGATCGATCCAATTTCTTCGGAAAGATCGATATTGGATTCCTCGGACTTTTGAATCATGGAGTTTAGCTGAAGCTCCAATTCTTGTAGGGGCTTCTCGAAATCGAGTGCTCGCTTGTCTGGTTCCATCGGAAAAGTCGGCGACTATTAAATTCCAAACCTCAGTCTGTCAACCAAGTGGCGAAGATTCCTTTTCCACAGGTTCGTCCAATTCAGCTTGCCATCCGAGAACACGAGCCTTTGCCCCGTATTCCTCGGCTCTTTTCTTGTCTCCTCGTTCAGCCCAGATACGAGACAAGCTAACGTGAACGTGGAGATCGGATGGTTGTAGTCGCAAAGCTTGTTCTCCCGCATGGGTGGCTCCCTCCAAGTCACGCTTGGCAAAACGAACCTCAGTCAAGGCATGCCACGCCTCGAAATAATCCGGGGCATCTTTGGTTATCTTCTCAAGAATCGATGCAGCAAGAGAAACGTCTCCTAGGCTGAAAGCCAAAGTAGCTTCCTCCACCCCGTCTAACAAAGTCCCATCGTCCATGATATTGGCAAAAAATACTCTTCCACGCAAACAAGGCAAGCACGTGATCACGATTTCGCTTGTCCGATTGAACCGCCTTCATCATTTTCCTGCACAGTTCCGCCTTCAAGAAACCCCGACATGCAAGACGAACGCATCCAACAACTCATACTTCTACAAAGCCGCGACAGACGCTTGGCGGGAGCCAAGAACGAATTAGACCAAATGCCTAATTCGAGAGAGGCTCTGCAAAAGAGAATCGCCATCGAGAGCGACACCCTCGATTTAACGCGAAAATCGATTCTCGAGGTTGAAGCTCGATGCAAGAAAATCGAGGGAGACATAGCGGAGATTGAAAGTCGCGTCACGCGTTACAAGACACAGCAGCTGCAAGTGAAGCGACCTGAAGAATACAAAGCTTTGGACAAGGAAATCGCTTCCTTGATCGAGCAAGTTTCCGAGATGGAAGACGAACAACTTGAGTTGCTGGAGAAGATAGAGTCCGAACAATCTTTATTGAGTGCCGCGGAATCGCCTCTACAGGAAAAGATTTCAAGACTTGAAACACAACTTTCAGGTCTCGATGACAGAGCAGTTTTCTTAACCGAGGAGATCGATGAGCTGGAACAGTCCTACAAGGCGTCGCTAGAGCAAATTCCCGCTGAACTGCTTCTCGCCTACAAACAAGTTAAGCGAGTTGCCAAAAGATCACCTTGGGTCGTTCCCGTGGAAAACCAACTCTGCGGAGGATGTAATCTGCGAGTGTCCAACGACGTCGTGGCCAAAGCCCTCGTAGAAGGACAAATCAGCAACTGTGACCAATGCGGACGCATAGTATATTTCGAACGCTGAATCTCCCGGCCCACAGCGAGGGAACAGCTTTTTCTTTCCAGGAAGCGGTCATTCGCTCCACCTTCTTCGGAGAGTGGAGAGGAAAGTCCGGACATCGCAGGGCAGGATTCCCTTCGAAAGAGGGGGGGGATCGTTTGAATGCGGTTCCACGGCTAGTGCCACAGAAAACAAACCGCCTCCTTCGGGAGGCAAGGGTGAAAAGGTGGAGTAAGAGCCCACCGCCGCGAGAGCAATCGAACGGGCAAGGTAAACCCAATCCGATGCAAGACGAAATAGGAGACCGGATGGCCCGTCCAATGGTCTCGGGTACGTTGCACCTCGCTTCGGCGAGGACTGAGTTCGCCTCGGTAGATGAATGAATGACGAATGCTGCTTTTGGGCAGTATGAACAGAATCCGGCTTACAGCTTCCTGGAATCCTTTTTAATTGACTGATTCGTCACCTCGAACATCATCTAGCACCACTTATGGCAAATACAAAATCTGCCCAAAAGAACGCTCGCAAATCTCGCGTTAGAATGCTCAAAAACCGGCAAGTGAAAAGCCGGTTGAAAACTTTGGAACGCCAATTCCAAGCCTGCTTGGAAGGCAACGACGAGGAAGCTGCCCGCAAAGCCTCCGCTGAATTCATTTCAGCTCTGGATCGCGCGGCAAAGTCGTCCATCATTCATCGCAACAAAGCATCTCGCAAAAAATCAGCCTGCGCCAAACAATTGTCTTCCGGAAACGCCAACGCAACTGTTGCGAAAGCAAAGACTCAAGAGTCACCGAAGGAAGAGGTTCAGGAAACAGCAGAAGAGGTTCAGGAAACAGCTGAAGAAGAAGTTGCCGAAGAGCCTCAGGTGGCAGAGGAGTCCTGAAGAGGATCGGGACTAGCAAAGCTAGCTCCTCTCCACAATTTGCCGACTAACTTAAGTCGGCGACATTTGCTTCACTTACCGAGAATCAAATGTGACGTGAATCGGTTTCATCCTTCACTTCATAACCACTGTCTTGGCGATCGTGATTGATCTTGTTCTTCTTCAAATAAGCTTGGAGGACATCATCGGCGGACATACCAAGAACTTGGGCCAAGGAGATCAAGAAGTGAAACAAATCGACCACTTCGACTCGTGCATTCTGCTCATCGAATTCCTGATATTTCGCCCACCACTTCCAAGGCACGGAATCGATTAACTCGGCCAATTCCTGTTGCATCGCCCGCGAATAGTTCAAAACCCATTCGGTCTTGGCCTGTTCATCCATTTCGCCCGTCATCACGCCGATGCGCTCGTTGAGCTCTTCTTGCATAGAGAAAATTTGATCCAATTTATCCATGGAAGACGCAAGTTAGGTACCTGGACCCATGAAGCAAGCGCTTTTAAGCAAGAAGAACGGGATTGGTGAAAAATTTAATTGAGCCAGACCATAAACCTTTCTATCCCAAATAGGCATGCAAGAAATCAACGACAAAAACGTCGAAGACAAGACCGAAAGCACCCACGCAGCCCCTTCCAAGGAGAGTGAGCGCACCTCTCGAAAATCCAACCTACGTTCGAGATACGGACTGAATACCAATTCTTCGGGAAACTCCGCCCCCATTGAAAATATTGGAGAAATCAAATTGTCTCCTGGCGAATTGCTGAAAGACGACCTGACCGAAAACGCGGGATCAGCTAGGCTCAAAGCGGGCAGTAGCGAAAATGACGCCCGGAGCAAGAGTCGATCGCAAGATTCCGAGAGCCACGAATTTCGCAAGGAAAGACGCTCCGCAGGCGGAAATGAAGAACGCCGAGAGCGCAGGCGACGCAGCGGGAAAGAGGGTCGACGCAGCCGTAACAAAGACGCTCCCAGGGGGAAGGAAGGCGGCGACAAGCGAAGGTCTGGTGACGTAAAACGTGAACCTCGCCAAAGAGGGTCACGGGGTAAAACCCATGGAGAGAGCCCAGGCAACCGATCCACGAGACGCAAAACGCATCGCGGGGAAAAGGCCAACGAAACTGAACCGGCGACTTGGAACGCTATGGATACGGAGACAGACGGCGGCCTTCTAAAGAAAGCGGGAAGGTTTCTGGCGTCCCTCTTTGGCGGTCAAAAGGATGAAGGGCCAGCTGTTGACCCGGAACCTTCGCGCAAGAGAAGCCATCGCGGCAAAGGAAGACGACGGCGCAGGAGGTCTCGGAACTCGAATCGTGGCCGGCATGGTGGCGGCAAACCGCGAAGCTAACCACTGGATAGAACACCGGCGACCAAAAGCATGGAAGTATTTCGTATCCGCGGCGGCGCATCTTTGCGAGGCGAAGTGCGAGCCAGCGGTTCGAAAAACGCAACCTTACCCGCTTTTGCAGCGGCTCTTTTAACGGCAGAGCCATGCATCATCGAGAACGTCCCTGAGCTAAGTGACGTTCGCTTTATGGCCGACATACTGGTGCACCTTGGCGCCGAGGTCGAAAAGTTGGGGCCCGGCTCTTGGAAAGTGACCGCGGCAGAAGTTTCGCCTCAAGCTCCTTATGAGTTGGTGCGCAAAATGCGCGCATCAGTCTGTTTGCTTGGCCCGTTGGTTGGGCGACTACGGCAAGCCAGAGTCGCCTTGCCAGGCGGTTGCGTGATCGGGCAGCGCCCTATCGATCTGCATCTCAAGGCCCTGCGCGCCTTGGGTTGCGAAGTGGAAGTCGAGGCAGGCGACGTCGTGATTCAAGCAAAGGGACTGCACGGAGCTTCACTGTTTCTCGGTGGGCGTCATGGTACCACCGTGACAGGAACTGCCAATGCCTTGATGGCAGCCGTACTAGCTCCGGGAACCACGCACTTGGAAAGCGCTGCCTGCGAACCCGAGATCACCGATCTTTGCCAAATGCTTTCGGCGATGGGTGCCCAAATCGAACACACGGGAAGCCATCACTTGGTTATACAAGGCGTTGAATCTCTTAAGGGATGCAGGCATCGCATAATTCCCGATCGCATAGAGGTGGGCACCTACTGTATAGCCTCCGCAATTACCAAAGGGGACGTAAAGGTAGTCGACGCAGAAGTGTCGCACCTCGGAGCCTTCTTCGACAAAATGAAGGAAGCGGGACTGAATTTCGAAGAGCGAGAAGGTGCTTTACGAACTCGAGTTCATCCTGATGGACTGCGTCCAATCGAAGTGACGACTCTCCCCTACCCCGGTTATCCCACCGACTTGCAGGCCCAAGCATGCGCGTTGGCTTGCTTGGCTCCCGGACCAAGCCTACTGACCGAACGAGTGTACCCTAACCGCTTCATGCACGTTCCTGAATTAGGCCGGATGGGCGCGGAAATTGGCATCGAAGGGACCACTGCCATTGTAAAGGGAGGAGCTAAATTACATGGAGCTCCAGTCATGGCATCCGACTTGCGCGCCAGCGCCGCCCTCGTGCTTGCGGCTTTGGCCGCCGAGGGAGAGACTTGGATACAACGAATTTACCACTTGGATCGTGGTTACGAACAATTCGACGAAAAGCTACGTTCACTTGGAGCTGAAATTGAACGGCTCCCCGCGGAAGCTATGCCCGAATCCTTCCAGATACCACAATCCGAACTGATAACGAGCTGAGGGAGCGCATGCCAGAACCTGAATCCAAAGGAGCCGATTACTTGAAAGAAGCCGTTACTGGTCCTCTGCAAGAAAGAGACGCAGCCCTTCGCCCGATTTCCTTCGATGATTTCACAGGCCAACGAAAAACATTGGAGCGGCTCAAGGTCATGGTGGGCGCGGCGGCGGGGCGCGGAGACTCGCTCAATCACGTTTTGCTTTCAGGTCCTCCAGGGCTGGGAAAAACGACCTTGGCATTGATCATTGGAAATGAACTGGAACGTGAAGTCAGGATTAGTTCAGGGCCCGTGATCGAACGCCCGGGGGATCTGGCTGGCTTGCTGACTAACTTGCAAGAAGGCGACGTATTGTTCGTGGATGAAATCCACAGGCTTAATAAAACAGTGGAAGAATACCTCTATTCCGCAATGGAAGATTTCCGCATCGACGTAATGATCGATCAGGGCCCTAACGCCCGAAGCGTGAGGCTTGAGATTCCACCTTTCACCTTGATAGGGGCAACGACCCGAGTCGGTCTGCTCACCGCTCCACTGAGAAGTCGTTTCACCTTGCAAACAAGGTTGGACTATTATGACCGCGCGGATTTGGCCAAGATCGTTCGTCGAACGTGCAAGTTGCTGGAGGTCTCGATCGACGAGAAAGGCACTGAAGAAATAGCCGGTCGAGCGAGAGGCACCCCTCGAATCGTCAACAACTTGGTCCACTTTACTCGCGACTTCGCCGATCAGCGAGCGGAAGGCGTCATCGACGCCGAGGTCGCTAGCGAAGCGCTGGAGTTGCTCGCAATCGATTCTAATGGACTCGATGAAATGGACAAACGAGTTCTGCGCTGCATGGGTGAAAGCTACAACGGCGGCCCCGTGGGTTTAGGCACAATTGCAGTGGCAGTGAATGAAGAAGAGCACACCTTGGAAGAGGTCCATGAACCATTCCTGATCCAAGAAGGCTACCTCAAGCGCACGCCACAAGGTCGAGTCTTGACTGAAAGAGGTTGGAACGTCTCGGGCGTAGCGTCACCGGACGGTGCCGGACAGATGGATTTAATTTAAGTCGATGCCAAGGGAGAAACGAGGGTCTCCAAGGCATAAAGATGAAGAAAAGAAGGCGAGAAATCTTCCGGTTTTTCTTGCATCCAGCGCCCCAGTTCGGTCCGATTGATCCAACAGCTGTCCATGATCTCGAGGGGATCGGTCTTCAGTGACTGGGAAGAACGGCAGCAATAAAGCCTGACGAATTCGTTTTCAGTAGCTGCGCATGGGCTAGCCATCAAAGTCCAGTCCAATTGCCCGGCATGGACGGTTAAGAAGATTTCCTCGACCAATTCCCGATGGGCAGCCTCCTCGTAAGTTTCTCCGCTATCCACGTGCCCCGAGCAGGAACTACTCCACAAACCAGCGGCAACGTCTTTTACCAAGGAACGTCTTTGAAGAAAGATTTCTTCTTCTTCATTAAAGACGAAGACGTGAATCGCTCGATGGAACAAACCCTTGCTGTGGACCTCGACCCGAGAAGCTTGTCCGATGACGTTGTCACACGCATCCACCACGTCGAAGATTTCTTCATCGGTAATTTTCATGGCCAAAAACTCGATGCAAGACGGCAATTTCGTCAATATTGAAAAAAGGCATTGCGACCCACCGAAGATTTCTTTTGGTGAACTCCGTGGGAGCGGAATTTAAAATACTGGGGTCCAGCAGTTCGGGAAACGCTGCCCTGTTGCGCACCTATGAGTTCACCATCCTGATCGACGCAGGTTTCTCAGGAAAGCGGCTAAGGGCCATGTTGTCCAAGGAAGGGTTGGACGCAACGGATCTCGACGCCGTCTTTCTCACCCATGAGCACAACGACCATTCCTGTGGTGTACGAGGATTGTGCAGCAGGAGCGACCTTCCTTTCTTTGCCAACCGAGACACAGCCAAAGCAATCCAGTCCGGATTGACGAGGAGAGCTCACTGGAAAATTTTCGAGACAGGGCTCCCCTTTCAGTTCAGGGGGTTGAAGGTTTCGCCTTTCTCGATTCCGCATGACGCTTACGATCCGGTCGGCTTTCTTTTCGAGTGGGGAGGAGACGATCTTTTTCTGCCACGCGAAAGCTTGGCTTGGGTAACTGATCTGGGGTTTGGCACGGAGCTCGTGCGCAAAAAAATCAAAGCGGCGCAGACCTTGGTAATCGAGACCAACTACGATGAGGAATTGCTGGATCGAGATCCTCGCAGACCTTGGTCCTTGAAGCAACGCATCAAGGGACGACATGGCCACCTTTCCAACCGTGATGCATTCGAACTCTTGGAAGACGTCGAATCGCCCGCTTGGCGCAAGATCTTCCTCGCTCATCTGAGCAAGGATTGCAACGAGGTATCGAGAGTGACTGAAATCTTTTCCGGATTTTCTCGGCCCGGATGCACGTTGTCCGTCGTCGATCCGCGAAACGGCGATCTCGTCACCGTCTCTCCCGCCAGCGTAACCAGCACTTACGGATGAGTCTGCCCTTTCGACAAACCAAGATCATCGTTACCCTCGGACCGGCGACCGAGAGCAGTGAAACCTTGATGGATCTGCTCAATCACGGGGTTGACGTATTTCGCCTCAACATGGCTCATGCAGGCCATAAGTGGACCAAGCAAATCATTGAACGCATACGTGTAGCCTGTGACCAAACGGGACGGCAGGCAGCCGTGATGATGGACGTCAAGGGGCCTGAAATCCGAACCGGATTCCTGAAGCACCCCCTCACACTCGAGAAAGGCGACCTAATCGACTTGGTGCACAGGCGAGAACAGGGCATCGCAACCACGAAGGGGGTCAGGGTGGTAGACGTGAATTATCCGAAGCTGGCCAAGCACGTGAAGGATGATCAAATCATCATGGTGGACAATGGCTTGATTCAGATGCAAGTACTTGAAAGATCGAAAAAGCGCGTTCGATGCGAAGTCACTTCACCAGGAGAACTGGAGAGTCGTCGACACGTCAACCTGCCTGGCGTCAAGGTGGATCTACCATCGATTACGGACAAGGACCGGTCGGACGTTCGAGTAGGCGTTGAGATGAACGTTGATCTTTTCGCTCTGTCCTTTGCCCGCGACGCGAAAGTTGTGGAGAGTTTTCGGGAATTGTTGGTCAAGGAGGGATCCGATGCCGAAGTAATCGCCAAGGTGGAAGACCAACATGCCGTCGAAAACTTGAGTGAAATCATTGAAGCAGCGGATGCCCTGATGGTTGCTAGAGGTGACCTCGGCATCGAATGTCCCTTCGAGGAACTTCCCATCATCCAGCGACGAGCAGTCAAGGAAACCATCTCGGCCGGTAAACCCGTTATCGTAGCCACTCACTTACTGGAATCGATGATCGAAATGCCAGTCCCTACGCGCGCCGAGGTAAGCGACGTTGCTGGTGCCGTGTCCGAGCAAGTGGACGCCCTGATGCTCAGTGGGGAAACGACCACCGGCAAACATCCCATCGAATGCGTACGGGTACTCGAGCGCATTGCTCGACGAGCGGAAGCCGAATTAAAGCCCGCCCTAACCGACGAACTCATGTTGCTTCAGCCTCGTCTCAAGTTGTTGCGTTCCGCTTCTGCCCTCGCCATGCAAATGGAAGATTCCGCAATCGTAGTTTTCACTCGCACGGGCAACTTGGCAATGAAACTATCCTCTCTCCGTCCCAACCGCGTCCCCATTCACGTTTTCACGGATAACCCCAGGCTGCAACCAAAGCTCCAAATGAGATGGGGACTAGACCCTTTCGTGATGGAGTTCTCGGAAGATCCAGAGGTCACCTTGGGCCAAGCAATCAAGCACTTGAAGGAAATCGGCAGGGTGGCGGCAGGAGATTGCCTCGTGGCGGTAACCAATGCCCTCGCAATCGACAAAGTCGTCGAGACCATACAATTGCGCGAAGTCGAATAGTATCAGCTCAGCGGGCGCGCCAAAGAAGGTATCCAGCGACACAGGCCATCGCAATGCTCGGCAGGGATCCGGCCAAATCCGCCGACACCACTCCCGCTTGCCCCAAACTATTCGCTCCGGTCAACACCAAGTAGTAGCCGATAAATAGGCCGAAGGCTCGCGCCAAGCCTACCGCGGGATTCCTTCTGGGGCCGATCGCTGCAAAAGGAATGGCTATGATTCCCGCGAACATGCAACCAAGCGGGGCCAGCAACACCTCGCGGCGACGAATCGCAAAAGGACGCACTGATGCTTGCTCATCCTCGGGGAAAGCTTCCAAAATTTGGGTTAACTCCCGCAAGGAGAGATCCTTCGGCTTCTTCCGCAGAAGAGCGAACAAAGCAGGGTCCTCGTTGAAATCAAGCAAACGAATTTCCTGATCCTTGAAAAACTTGGGGGCGGCAATCCGGTTGAGAGGAGACATCTCGTTGGGCTCCGGCAAACCATTCTTGTCGGAAGTCCCATTCAAACTAGCATCGGAAGGAGATGGTTGCCGAAAGATCATCTTGCCCTTCTCCGGAGAATATCGAGCCAAGCCAGCGGAGGAAGGGAAGCTGGTATAATTTCCATCCCGAAAGATCCATCCACCGCTTGCTTCATCTCGCCTAGCCACTGCCGCATGGATGCGATACAATTCCACGCCCGCCTCGCCATGGACGAAAACATGAACGTCACGCCCTTCCAACGTCACCTCGTTGAACCAGCCGAAGTGCCATAAGCGGGAATCCCGCCGGTTGTCGAAATGCACGTTCCGAATGGATTCCGAGTTCCCGTGGAGAGAGCCCTGTGAAGGCTGGCCTGCTCGCTGGATGCGGTCCTTGATCTTTCGCGTTTCCTCGATCGACCATGGAGCCCAACTGGCATTCAAGCCGAAAACGCAACCGGCCAAGACCAAGCAAGAAAACAGGACCAAGCGACTGGCCTTGGGCAAGGAAGTCCCGGTCGCTCGGATCGCGACGATTTCATTGCGTCTGGCCATGCCACCGAAAGAGAGAAGGATGGAGACGAAAAGGGAAATGGGAATCAGCCATGGGAAAAAACCGGGCAATAGAAGGAGATAGTAACGGAAGGCCTCTCCCATCGAAGCTCCTGAATCCCGGAAATCGGCCAAGTGGTTGGCCAAGTCTTGGAGCAGGGTAAGCCCGCAAAGAAAACCAAAGACCAAAACGAAGGTCTTCAACCACTCTCGAAAAACGTATCTCTCGATCAAATTCACTGCGCCGAAAAAAACCGCTCGGGAAAATTCTAGGTTCTTTTACCGTTGCTTAGGTGGAAACGTCCAAAGTAAATTTCAAGATAGTAACGAAATTCCGGCAACCATGTACAAACCTTTCGCCTTCTTCCGTTCGCTTTCATTCGTTTGCATCGCGCTCCTTGTTCTGGCTTTGCCAAGCCAAACGTTTGCGGAAGATGCCGCACCTGCCGAGGCCGCAACGCAATCCGAGCAAACCTTCGAACAACAAGTAGATGCTTTTTTCGGCCAATACGTCGTCTCCCCTTTGGCCGACGTCTTGTTCTGGACTATTCCAGGCATAGAACTGCCTTTGGTAGTGGCGTGGCTATTGGGTGGCGCGGTGTTCTTCACCTTGCGAATGCGCTTTGTGAATTTTCGTCTCTTCAAGCACGCGATTGATTTAGTGCGAGGCAAGTACGACAAACCGGGATCCAAGGGTGAGGTAAGTCATTTTCAGGCATTGACAGCAGCCCTTTCCGCCACCGTCGGATTGGGCAATATCGCCGGCGTGGCCATCGCCATAGGCACAGGCGGTCCTGGAGCCACCTTCTGGATGATCCTGATTGGACTGTTGGGAATGTCCCTGAAGTTCACCGAGTGCACCTTGGGCCAAAAATATCGACGCACACGACCCGACGGACGCCTCATGGGCGGCGCCATGTTCTATCTTTCCAAAGGATTGGCCGACGTAAATCTAAAGCACTTGGGCGGCCTTCTTGCAGGATTGTTCGCTTTGTTGTGCATAGGAGGTTCCTTCGGTGGAGGAAACGCCTTTCAGGTCGTTCAATCGCTGACGCAGATCAAGACGATCATCCCATTGCTAAGGGACTTTCCTTGGATCTACGGACTAATCCTGACGATCCTCGTCGGATTGGTGATTCTCGGTGGCATCAAGAGTATCGCCAAGGTCGCTTCGCGCATCGTACCGGCAATGTGCGGTGTATATTTGTTGGCCTGCTTGGTTATTCTAGGCATTCATTTCTCGGACGTGCCCAACGCCTTTAGGCTCATTTTCGAAAGCGCTTTTTCGGATAACGCAATGTACGGTGGCTTTTTGGGAGTCTTGATTATTGGAATTAAGCGAGCCGTGTTCTCCAACGAAGCAGGCATAGGATCGGCAGCGATCGCTCACTCAGCCGCCAAAGTCGAACATCCCGTCGAGGAAGGTATCGTCGCATTGCTTGAACCGTTCATCGATACCGTCGTGGTTTGCACCATGACGGCTCTGGTCATCATTATTACCGGGGCCCATCTAGATCCTGCCAACAAGGAACTCATCGATGGAAACCAAGGCGGGGCCCTTACCTCGGCGGCCATGGGTAGCGTAATATCTTGGTTTCCCTACCTGTTGGCGATAGCTGTCTTTCTTTTCGCTTTTTCCACCATCATATCATGGTCTTATTATGGGGAACGTTGCTGGTCGTGGTTGTTCGGGGATAGATCTTCCACAGTCTACCGCATAATCTTTTTGTTTTTCACCTTCCTCGGATCCATTTTAACGGCAACCAACGTGCTCGACTTCAGCGACCTGATGATTCTTGGCATGGCGTTCCCCAACCTGCTGGGTCTGTTTATTCTAAGTAAAGTGGTTCGCAAAGACCTGAGAGATTACGAAAACAAACTCCGCTCTGGCGAAATCAAGCCGAACGATTGACGCGCGGGGAAGCGGGACTCTCTCCCACGAGATCGAGACTGCGGGCAACTTCCGAGGGTCAGAAGGCGAAAAAGTCGCCGTGTTTCAGGAAATACCTCTTCGCTTTACCACGATGAAGAAGATAAGCGAATAAAAGGCGCGGCCTGCGAGTGTCTTGAAATTCCCGAACCTTACTTGCCATCTCCAAATCCAACCCGAATTCAGCCAATCTGGCCTCGATCGTACCTTCTTCCATTTGCTGGTTCAGCAAGATGGTTTCAAAATTGGTGTCTTCATCGTCAGGGATCATAGCTCCAAAAAAGAATATTTTGCTTTATTTCCAAAGACTTACAGCGTAAAGCTTCATGTCCGCCCAAATGAGTCTTCCCATATTTTAGTGCAATGTCTGAAGATGAAGTAGTACTTATCCGCGATACGGAAGCGGCTCAAGATTCATTAAGCCGATTGATCAAGGCAATTGAAAATTGGGCCTTGAAGGAATCCGATCGACACGATTTCGAATTGGCCGCCTTCAGTTCCGTTTTGGCCGAAGGAGTGGTTAAATTCGAAAACATTCCCCAAAAAGATTGCAAGGCGTGCCCCGGCTTGACCAAAGCCATTACCATCGCCCATAAGCACCTTAGCAAGGAACATAAACGCTTCGATCAGGAAATCGACAAGCTCCACGTGCGCTTTGCCAAGCAGATGGAGGAATTGGACTTGAAGATCATTCAAGACCGAAACGAATTCAGGAAATTCCTTGAAATTCTGGTCTTCGCCGACGAATACGATCAGCTCAACGATAAAATGAACAGTCTACTCGAAATCGTGCAGACCAAAACCTTTTATCGTGGAACCGTAGGCGAGACGGACGAATTTGCCAGACAATAAAGGGTCAGGGCGCCTCCGCTGCGCCCTCAAGGTGAAGTTCGGGTCGAATCAACGGTCAAGGAACCATTGACCCACTACAAGCCAGACGGGAAGAGTTACCAAGCACGCCAGGATTGTCGGCGCCATGGCTTGAGCCGCCACCTTTGCATTGGCTCCGTAGTAACGCGCGATGACGATCGCGAAAATCCCCGCCGGCATAGCGGCCTGCAACACGAAGACTTTGCTGAGCCAAAGCGCGCTGTCGGGAAATGGCACCCAGCGAGCCACCGCCAACATTATGCAAGGCAACAAAACCAAGCGAACCAAGACTCCACCTCCCACCACACGCCAACTCCAAGGGGAAGATCGTTGATCCCGCCACAAATCCAAGGTTGTGGCCCCAATCAGAACCAATCCAACCGGTATGGCGCAATTACCCACCATGCCAAGTGAGGAAAGGGCGAAGTCCGGCATGCTGTTCGCCCAACCCGCGTGATTCATCCACAAAGCCGCCACCAGCGCCAAAATAGGAGGGTTCAACAAGCGGCCTATGCCCAAGGCTCCTCCTCCAAGCAACATCACGCCCACGCCCCAGATAGCCACCTCAACCCCAAGATTGAAGACCAACAACTTGCCCACGAACCCGGCGCCGAAAAACAGAACCGCCTCGCATACCGGAATGGCAAAATAACCGTAATTGAAAATACCTGCGGTAAAGACAAACGCTTCGCGTTTTCCCTTGCCTTCGATTTTCAACGCGACAGCCACCGCCCAAGCCACACCGAATCCGACGAGAATAGATAGGAAACCGGAGGAAACAGGCCACCACAAGTTTCCGAGTTCGGCTAAGTCTTTCTCGGCCAGCACCCTGTTGAAGATAAACGCGGGATACAGCAGACGAATCGTCAGTTTGAGCAAGGAATCATCCGCTTCCTTGGTCAACCACCCACACCCGCGGGCCAAAAGCCCCAAGGCAATCAATACGAAAACTGGCGCCACGGCGGACGCAACCTCCATCACATCGTTAACGTTCATTTATACGAAAGAATCATGGTAAAATCAAAACGAGCTCGTAGGCAAACAGGTAAAGAAAGACTAGCGGGAAAACTTCCATGAAATCTTGTTGCCCCTGGCAACGCGCATGGATTTATTGCACAAGCCTAGGGCATATCAGCCCCCATAGTTCAAAGGATAGAACAGTGGTTTCCTAAACCATTGATCCAGGTTCGAGTCCTGGTGGGGGCGCCATCTCTCGAGGATGTTTGCAAG
>PBLJ01000085.1 GCA_002721705.1 Opitutia bacterium | reverse complement strand
TCTTCCTTGATCGGTGTTTCCCATTCCACGGCGAAACGATGGCCTTTGAGTTGCCCTTCACGAATATAGTAATTCACGCCTAGTCCCAAGTTGACCTCTTCGCGACCGCGAGAACTGGGATCAAAGGACGGGCTATCCATGGTCGTCATCATCACCACATCATCCCGACGGGCATGAATTTCTTCGTCTCGCCCGTCAATGTTACCTGAATGGATACTTTTCAATCGGACGGAAAGACTGAGCGAATCAGACATTTTGCGGGCTCCCCAAATGGTGGCGGAAAAACGATCGCCCAAAGTATAATCGCGATCATTTTCGCCGATGCGAATGACACTGGAAGCTTGGGCCCCATAGGAATAATCACCCGACTGACCCAGGTAAGTAATTCCAGGCAAGAGGTCCCAAGTGCCTGAACCCAACTGCATGGGATAGCCCAAAATGCCATTGGAATCCCTTTCGTCAATGTCACCCGTGGGTAAACTGAGACCCAGGTTAAGGTGTACACGACGGTCATGATCCCAAGTCTTCAGGTCATAGAGACCGGCAATCTTGAGATCCCCAAGGCCGCTGTTTTTGGCCGACTGAGACATGGTCGTGTTCATCATTCTCATAACCATGTCCATGTCATTCTCGATGTAGTTAGCCATGCCCATCAAGGTGAGTTTGTCCGATACCGCATGCATGACGCCAAACATATGCATGTCCATCGTCATCTTGGCAGGAACCATACCATAATCACCAGGATCCATCCCAGTGCCCAGCAGAGTGGATGAGCTTACCGTATTCGACCCCATGAGCAACCCGTCCATATCCATGGACATAAAACGATAGGAGGCCATCCATTCGCCCTTGGCGTGCATGTGGTCTCCCATGACGCCAAGCGGAGCATGGCCGTCGGGCCTGCTGGCCGTCCAAGGATGTGCCGACAAAACGGTGGAAAATAGGGAAAGTATGAGAAAAGTGATAGATTGTTGTTTCATTGAAAATAGTAACTGAAATTGATCAAAAGTACATGGTTTGGAACTCGCCCAAGACCTCCTGCTTGAAAGCTGAAGGGATTGAAAGGAAACCTGCGTGCAATTCGACGAGATTCCAAGCTTGAGCAAAACGGGATTAAATAACCGTCAAGATATGCGCGGAGGCGGGGTCACGGGTTCGAGACAACCGCCTACAAGCAGGGGAAGGTCATGGCATGTCTCCCCAATGACCGTGGAATCCTCTACTACGAATGCATCCAGCTCAAACGATGCAAGCAACAATTTGCCGGTGCTCAAACTGACGACGGCGCTGTGCTCCTTTTCTTCAGTTTCAGCAACTCGTTCACTTACGAAATCGCAAGCCGTACAGGTGTGTTGCCCATCAAAAGTCAATGCCCATGAAGTCTCGACTGACCCTGTCTGATCAACGAAATCGGAAAACATGCTCGTCCACGCGGCGATTTGGATGATGCCCAAAGGCAACTGACTCGCCGTTAAGGCGGAAACCAAGGCCATCCATGTAATGATTTTGCGAAACATATTAAGCAAAGGGACAAATTAGTAAGGAAACCCCAGGTACATCAACAAGAAAACAACCTACCTCCAGCGGTTGGTGAAAGACCCTCCAAAGCATTTTTAGCCTTGGAATAGCTCCTTGGGCAAGAAATCAAGGCAAGTGGACCGAACCTTCGGGAGGACGTTCAATCTTCGATTTTGCAAGGAAAACGGCACGGAAACGAGGGTGGTGAATCAAACCACCCTTGGGGCCAAGCGCCCAAGCCACTAGAAAGAGAAATCCAGCCACCACGACCATAGCTCCCGCTATGGAGCAATCCAGCCACATGCTAAGGTGGAAACCGCCTAGAGAATAAGCGACCGATAGTGGGGCGACACTCCAAAGCAATGAGGGCAAACGCTCGACAAAGAAACTGGCCGTGACTGCCGGAAAAATAAGCATGGCGATGACAAGAACCACTCCCACCGCCTCGAACGCAGCTACGATCGTGAAGGCCAAGGCGATCATCAAGCCGTAGTGCACGACGTTCACGGGCATGCCAAGAGAACGAGCTAAACCCGAATCGAAGGAAGTCACCAGCAGTTGCCTGTAGAAAACGATGACCAAGAGGATATCTACCAAGGTCATGCCGGCCATCGCAACAAGCGGTCTGGGCCCAAGTGCAATCCCGAACCAAACGATCGAGTCCTGCAAAGGCGTAAAACCAATTTCACCATAAAGAACGCAATCGGCATCAAGATGCACGTCGCCCAATCCACGGCTGATGACAACCATTCCAACAGCGAAAAGTGTAGTGAACACGATCCCAATCGCGGCATCCGGCTTCACTCGAGATTTTCTATGTATGAACTCGATGAATAAGGTAGTGAGTACGGCGGCCACGGCAGCTCCTGCAAACATAGCAGGCATGGAACGCGATGCGGTGAGGAGAAAAGCAATCGCAATACCTGGCAAGAGGCTGTGGCTTATGGCATCTCCCACCAAGGCGAGACGCCTCGCGACCACGAAGTTCCCGATCAAGCCGCAAGCCAGGCAGACCAGAAATCCCATCAGCGCAATCTGGAAATTCCAGCCAAACATTTCGACCCACGGCGCAACGAATACCGCTTGAAGATCAAGAGTTGGAAAGAATTCAGTACGCATGGTTGATCAGGCTCGTCTAAAATATCCGGCGGTGGGCTCGGGCGCGTGATCGCGAGGGGCCATCCTTTCAATGTCCTCCATGCTTGGAATGAGTTTACCATGGGGGTCATGCCGTGGGTTTTTGAGAATGCGTTCCAGTTGCCTGACCACGTCTTCCCCCAGCACGTGCTCGATTTTTTCCGCGTCTTCATGTACGTGGTCCGCGGCATAGCGCGCTTCATTAGTAAGGTAGAGTTCCCAAAGACGGTGGTTACGAACGATTTGGCAAGCTCGCTCCCAACCGGATGGGGCAAGGGTGAACAGAACGTCCTGGGAAAGCCGAGGGCTGGGTTCACCCTTTTTGACGAGGGTGATGAAACCGGCGGCAAGAAGATCATCCGCCTCGCGCCGAGCCTCTGCCACGCTCACGCGACGGCGCCCTGCCAATGCGCCGATGGAAATGGATTCCGTTGCAAAACCATTTTGCTCCAAGACATGATAGGAAGCCTTTAAGGTGTTTTCCAGGAGCACTTGACGAGAACGGTGCCGAAGCCTGGCCCAACGAGCCGTCAATCCATGCTTTGGGCCAAAGAAAAACGCCAAGCCGAAGAAAGCCGAGCAAGCGAGCACCATGAGGGGACCTGTAGGCAAGTTGCTTCCTAAAAAGGATACGAAGGCCCCAAGCACCCCACCAGCCACACCAAAACAAGCGGATAGAATGAGCAAAGTGGCCATGCGGTCCGTCAAAAGGTAAGCGGTGGCTGCCGGGGTGATAAGGAGAGCGGAAACGAGAACCACGCCTACGGCCTGCAAGGACGTGACCACCGCGAAGGTCAAGCCCAGCAATAACAGGTAACGCATAAATTCCACCGGAACACCAACTGAGCGCGCGAAACCCTCGTCGAAACTCGTTAATAGCAGTTCCTTTCGAAATAAAATCACCATCACCAAGGCGCCAAAGGCAACGACCCCCATCAATTGAACGTCTTCCAGGGACAGGGCGGCCGCCTGCCCAAATAGGAAAGAATCGATCCCCGACTGGTCGCCGTATTCCATTTTCTGTATCACCGTGAGAAGACAGATGCCAATCGCATAGAACCCGGAAAGCACGAGACCCAAGGCGCTGTCCTCCTTGATCCGGGTGGTTTTTTGAATCCAAGCAACGACGACGGTTCCCAGCAAACCCGCCGCTGCGGCTCCTATGAAAATATACAACGGATTCTTGGTATGGCTCCAAAGAAAGCCAAGCGCCACGCCGGGAAGGACGGCATGAGACAGCGTATCACCAAACAAGGCCAAGCGACGAGCCACCACGTAACCGCCGAAAAGGCCACAGCTGATACCCATGCAGATTGTTCCCAACACTACGTTGCGCACGGCAACGTCGCGCAGACTGAGAAAGCGAAGGGCTTGTTCTCTCCAGTCGGTTTCGATCGCGTCCCCGATGCGAGCGGCTTGAGCTACAGCCGGGAAGGCCAGCCAAAAACCACAGGCGAACAAAAGGAAGGCGCATTTCGGCCGCCAATCGCTCTTCGGCCTCAAACCTTTAGGACTCATGGGATGGGGTCGCCTCCCGTTCGTATTCCTTTCGACCGGCTGTTGCTCCGGCGACTTCGGACAAGACGGTCAGTCGACCTCCATAGGTTTTCTGAAGAAGTTCCGGGGTGAAGGTATCCTCCGTGTTCCCGTAGGCAACGAGACGCATGTTGAGAAGGAGGAGTTTATCGAAATACTCACGGGCAGTGGAAAGATCGTGGTGAACGATGACAAGGGTCTTGCCTCGATCCTTCAGTTCCCGAAGCAATTCGACGATGGCCGACTCAGTGGCGGCATCGACGCCTGCGAAAGGTTCGTCCATAAGGTAGAGATCACTCTCCTGGGCAAGAGCCCGAGCAAGAAAGACTCGCTGCTGCTGGCCGCCGGAGAGATTGCCTATCTGTCGGGAAGCGAAATTCTCCATGTTCACCTTCTGCAAACAATCGCGCGCGATATCCCGATCGCGTTTGCCAATCCGCTTCAGAAACCCTGCATGCCCATAACGCCCCATCAACACGACGTCCATCACGCTCACCGGGAAATCCCAATCCACCGATTCGCGTTGCGGAACGTACCCCACCCGTGTGACGGCGTTGCCGTAGGGTTGTCCGAAGATTTTAACCCAACCGGCATTGGGAGGCACGATCCCCATGATTGTCTTGATCAGGGTGGATTTCCCCGCTCCGTTTGGACCTACCACGCCAACCAGCGAGCCTGGTTCGACAACGACGTCCACCCCATACAAAACGGGTCTGCGGTCATAGGAAACCGTCAGGTCGTGAACCTCAAGCGGCGGGACGATCTCTGCCATGCAACTATTTCAAGCCTTCCACGATGACGTTGACGTTGTGTTTCATCATACCGACCCAAGTGCCAACGTCGTAGGTTTCCCCATCAGAACCTGTTTCCAGTTCACCCGGTTTGCCCATCGCATCCGAAAAAAGCTTCCCACCCACTTGGACCCCTGTTTCCCGAGCGACTCCGTTAATCATTTCAGGGTTTACGCTGGATTCCACGAAGATGGCCTTGAGGTTATATTCCTTAACGTAGCCCACCATTTTAACTCGATCCGATGAACTCGCTTTGACAGCTGTCGACATACCCTGAACAGCCATCACCTCGAGCCCGAAAGCACGGCCAAAATAATTGAACGCATCATGGCTTGTGACCAGTTTCCGTGATTCCTCGGGGATGTCGGAAATGCGGGACTTTGCCCAATTGGTAACGGCAAGATACTCCTGTTTCAATTTGGCCGCGTTCTCGGCGAAAACCTCCTTGCCGGCAGGATCAATCTCCGTGAGACCGTCCCGAACCACGTCGATGCATAACGTCCAAAGGGCAGGATCGAACCACACGTGAGGGTCGGGATGACCGGAAAAACCAGGAGGTTGAAGAAGCTGGTCTTCGGGAATTGCCTGCGTAACGGGATAGGCTTTGATCCCTTTCCGCTCGGCTTGAGCGAAAGCATCCTCCATGCGACCTTCTAAAAGAAGACCATTGTATAATATAAGGTCGGCTCGACCTACTTTGGCTATGTCTTGGGCCGAAGGTTTATATGTATGCGGATCCACGCCAGGCCCCATCAGAGCCACAACTTCCACACGATCCCCCGCCACCGCTTTCACCATGTCCGTAATTTGAGTCGTGGTGGTTACAATCACCAATTCATCGTTCGCGGAATTGCCGCATCCTCCCAAAAGCAAAGGTGCAAGCAAAAGGGCGACCCAAGGCCTATGAAACAATCGGGATATCATGGAAAACAGGAATATTTTCTTAGTAAAAGAAATAATTTTGACTATTCAAAATCATTGGTTTAGAGCATTCTGTCAACTCTTTATGCAAGAACCATGCCAAGCGCCACAGTTGAGAACTACGTGAAGGAAATTCTCGCCCTCTCAATGGAGAAAGGGAAGGCTCAAGTGGGTATGGGAGAAATTGCCCGTGGTCTGGGCGTCGCGCCAGGCACCGCCACCTCGATGACCAAGACCCTCGAACGTGAAAAGCTTGTACAATACAAGTCTCACAAAGGAGTTACACTTACCGCCAAAGGGCGCAAGCTGGGCATGGGCATGCTACGACGCCATCGCATACTGGAGACCTTTTTGGTGGAAACGCTTGGCTTGGATTGGACCGAAATCCATGGGGAGGCGGAGGAATTGGAACATGCCCTGTCCGAGAAGGTACTCGACCGGTTGGATAAATTTCTAGGCCGACCGGAATTCGACCCGCACGGCGACCCAATCCCGACCAAGGATGGAAAGATCGCCCAAAGCAACATGCGTAACTTGCTCGAATGTCGACGGCAAGTAGCAAGCAAGGTTACATTAATTACGGACCAAGGCGTGGAGTTTCTTAATTTCGCCCGACGCAAAGGGCTCGTGCCAGGAGCCAGCGTGGAAGTGATTTCAAGAGACTTGGTTTCAGACGCGGTTGAATTGCGGATTGGAAAAACAAAGCCTTTTACCATTGGTTCCAAGGCCGCTAGGAAAATATTGGTCGCTTCTTCCTAGGAAACTCGATCCGAAATTCGCCCCTCGCGAACAACTTGCTGGCAACTTGCTGAACAACCTGTGTCCAGTAAGTGAAAAAAAGTCTTTGCAGGGACTTGTTTTTTATTCAAGATGCCCGACCCTTTTCCCCAAGTCGAACGACGTAATCCCTTCCATAAACCTAACAGATCATGGCACGACCCGTCACCTTATTCACCGGCCAATGGGCCGATCTTTCTCTACCCGACCTTGCCGCCAAGGCTGCTGAAATGGGCTATGACGGCTTGGAGCTCGCTTGCTGGGGAGATCATTTCGAAGTCGATAGGGCCGCTATCTCGAAGAAGTACTGCCAAGAACGCTGGGAAATCCTGGCGGACCATGGCCTGACCTGCTTCGCAATCTCCAGTCACCTCGTGGGGCAAGCGATCTGCGATCTGATCGACGAAAGGCATCAGTCGATTCTTCCACCGGACGTTTGGGGAGAAGGTGACCCGGAAAAGGTACGGCGTCGGGCAGCCAAGAAAATGATAAAGACGGCCAAGGCATGCCGCAAGTTCATCGACTGCAAACCTGGTAGAGGCAAAAAGGACGACTTTCCCGCGGTGGTCAACGGATTCACTGGCTCAAGTATCTGGCATTCCATCTACGCATTCCCGCCAACGGACCAAGATTACTGGAACAAGGGATTCGAGGACTTCGCCAAGCGATTCGGACCCATCATGGATGAGTTCGACAAACAAAACGTGAATTTCGGGCTCGAGGTGCATCCCACCGAGATCGCTTTTGACATCGCATCCGCCGAACGCGCTGTCAAAGCCCTCAAGGGCCACAAGCGCTTCGGTTTCAATTACGACCCCTCGCACCTCGGTTACCAAGGTGTGGATTACGTGAAATTCATCCGGGACTTTGCCGATCGCATTTACCACGTGCACGTCAAGGATGCATGGTGGGGACACGGCGATGGTTCCGTGGGTGTTTTCGGTGGCCACACCACATTTGCCGACCCACGCCGATTCTGGGATTTTCGCTCCGTTGGGCGAGGCGACGTCGACTTCGAGGAAATCATCGTGGCTTTGAACGACATTGGGTACGCAGGGCCGCTCTCGGTGGAATGGGAAGATAGTCGAATGGACCGTTTCCACGGTGCCCAAGAATCCTGCGCATTCGTCAAGGATCTCGACTTCAAACCGAACGCAATGGCTTTTGATTCCGCCTTCGACACGGAAAATCAATAATTTTGCCCACCCCAAAACAAGATATATGAATAGAAAACTGAAGATGGGAATGGTTGGCGGCGGTCGTGGCGCCTTCATTGGAGGCGTTCACCGCCGCGCTGCCAACCTGGATGGAAACATCGAACTGGTAGCGGGGGCCTTTTCATCGAACCCGAAGAAATCCAAGCAGTCGGGCAAGGACTTTCATCTGGATTCGAAACGCGTTTACGGCAGCTACCAGGAAATGGCTGAAAAAGAAGCAGCCCTTCCTGAAGGTGAGCGAATCGATTTCGTAACCATCGTGGTGCAGAACTACCTGCATTTCGAAGTGGCAAAGACCTTTCTCGAAGCCGGTTTCAACGTAATTTGCGACAAACCAGTAACCCATGACCTGCAGCAGGCTCGGGAGCTCCGTAAAATCATTAAAAAGACCAAGAAGGTCTTTGCCCTGACCCATAATTACACGGGCTATCCAATGGTTAAATTGGCCCGGGAAATGGTAAAGAAAGGTGATTTGGGAGAAATCATCAAGGTGGTTTGCGAGTATCCTCAAGGTTACGCCATCACGGCGCTTACCGGAGAAGACAAGGCGATCGCCAACTGGAGGGCGAATCCGAAGATTGCAGGAATTTCCAATTGCATGGGAGACATCGGAACCCATGCCGAAAACCTAGTTCATTACATCACCGGCTTGGAAATCGACAAGCTCTGCGCCGACCTTTCCGTCAATATTCCCGGACGCGTGTTGGACGATGACGGCAACGTTCTGGTCCGCTTCAAAGGCGGAGCTCGAGGTATCATCTACGCATCGCAAGTCTCCAACGGTGACGAAAACGACCTCAACATTCGTGTGTATGGAAAGAAGAAATCACTCGAATGGCATCAAGAAGATCCCAATGAGCTTTTAATTAAAGATGCCCGCGCACCACGCGTTACCTACCGACGAGGCAATGACTACATAGGTGGCGCAGCGGCAGCCAACACTCGGATTCCATTCGGGCATCCGGAAGGCTTCATAGAAGCGTTCGCCAACGTTTACAATGCCGCGGCCGTTGCCATCCGAGACGAGATTGCCGGTAAGTATCCCCGCAAGAGTGGATATGATTTCCCCGACATTCGGGACGGCATTATCGGAATGGCCTTCATCGAGACCGTGGTCAAAAGCTCAAAATCGAAGGAAAAATGGGTGAAATTCCCTAGAATTTAAAGTCATGGCAGTAAAAGCAGGTATCATCGGCGCAGGAGGCATGCTGCAGTATCATGCCGCCGGGTTCAGAGAAGCGGGGGCTGACATCATTGCCATTTGCGACCTCAACAAGGACGCCGCCAAACAGGCGGCCGAAGAATATGGCGTCGAAAACGTTTACGGCGACGTTCAGGAAATGCTGGAAGGACTTCCGGAGTTGGAAGCCGTCAGCGTAATCACCCCCAATCGTTTTCACAAACCCGTGGCCGTGCAACTGCTGGAAGCCGGCAAGCACGTTTTCTGCGAGAAACCGCCGGCTCTCAACGCCGCTGAAGTGGCTGAAATGAAAAATGCCGCCGAGGCCGCCGACAAGGTCTTGATGTTCGATTTCAACAACCGAGCTCGCCCTGAATCGTATGCACTGATGGACTATCTTCGGTCAGGTGAGGTAGGACGCATAAACTCGGCTCAAGCCAAATGGATACGACGCACGGGAATACCCGGTTTTGGCGGTTGGTTCACCAACAAGGAAATGTCGGGAGGCGGCCCACTGATCGACTTGCTTCACATGGTCGACCTGGCGTTGTTCTACATGGATTATCCGGAGCCCCAACACGTCCTTGCCCAAACCTTCGACGACTTCATTCAAGATAAAGCCTTCAAGGGTCCATGGGGCATCCCCGACGTAGCTGATGGCGTGACCGACGTGGAAAGCGCCGCTCATGGCTTCGTTCGTTTCACGACTGGTCAAGTGCTCTCCTTCCAGGTGTCTTGGGCGGAAATGAACAAGCGAGAAGAAGTTTCGGTGACCTTCCAAGGAACCAAGGCGGGGGGCATGATCCGTCGCCTCTTTGGAACAGACGGTCTCGATGAAACGGCAATCGATGATTGCGAACTCTACGCCCAGGAAAACGGCCGATCCGTGAACCGTTCCATAATTACCGAACCAAACGAGGACATGGGACGCATACGAGCAGCCCAAAACTTCATCTTGAGCATCGAGGGAACAGAGCAGCCTCTCAATACGCCTGCCCAAGCCTTGGCCTTGATGAAGATTATCGACGCCACCTACGAATCCGCTCGCACGGGGCAACCCATCGCCATTGCCTAAACCTTTTTTCCCACGCCTACCCCAAGGCTAGTAAAAGGATCGTCGACCGAAAGGTTGGCGGTCCTTTTCATTAGGAAACGCTTCTTTGCCAATTGACCTACGGAAAGGAGGCATACAAACCTGACGAGCATCACTCACGAAAATCCCCCATCATGAACGTCTTTATTCGCAGCTTGCTTATTCTCGCCATCCTCGGTGGCTGTCTTCATGCCGCTAAACGAAACGTCGTGTTGTTCGTTACCGACGACCAAAGCCCGGATTTCGGGGCATACGGCAACCCTTCCTTGAAAACGCCCAACCTCGATGCCCTCGCAAAAGACGGCACGCGCTTTGACTATGCTTTCTGCACGACCGCCAGTTGCTCAGCCAGTCGATCGGTCATTCTGTCCGGCCTGCATAACCACGCGAACGGACACTATGGCCACCAACACAGTTATCACAAATTCAACAGCTACGGAAATCTCATCAGTCTCCCCGTATACCTTTCCCATGGCGGCTATCGCACCGCTCGTTGCGGCAAGTACCACGTGGCCCCGGAAAGCATATACAAGTTTGACCAAACCATTCCCGGAAATTCGCGAAGCCCCGTGGTGATGGCGGAAAATTCCAAAACCTTTCTCTCCGAGGATTCGGAAAAACCATTCTTCCTGTATATCTGTACCTCGGATCCTCACAGAGGTGGCGGAAACGCCAACGAACTTCCTTATAAACCCAATCGATTCGGAAACCCCAAGCCCGGCTCCAAAGGTTATCCCGGAATCAAGGAAGTGATTTACGACCCTAAAAACATACAGGTTCCGGGATTTCTGCCGGATACCCCAACCTGCAGAGCCGAACTCGCGCAATACTACCAGTCCGTTTCGAGAATTGACCAAGGTATTGGAAAGTTAATCGAAATCCTGAAGGAAACCGGCAAATGGGAAGACACCTTGTTCATCTTCATCGCCGACCACGGCATAGCCATGCCGGGAGCCAAAACCACCCTTTACGAAGGCGGTATGCGTTCCCCCTGCATAGTAAGAAACCCTTACTTGAAAACGAGAGGGATCGCGACCGACGCCATGGTCAGTTGGGTAGATCTTGCACCAACAATTCTTCATTTTGCCAACATGCTCGACGATAAGGGAAAACTTTCGTCGGCCGCCTCCCAAAGCATTGGCAAAGCCAAGATCAAAGGTGAACAAAACGGTCGGGCATTAACCCCGGGAAAGTTCCATGGCCGATCTTTTCTTTCTGTTCTAGACCAGGAAAAGACCACCGGTTGGGATCAAGTAAACGCTTCCCATACTTTCCATGAAATAACGATGTATTATCCGATGCGCGTTGTAAGAGAGAGGCGATACAAGCTCATCTGGAATATCGCACACGGACTGCCCTACCCTTTCGCCTCGGACCTCTGGGCAGCCCCTACTTGGCAAGCTCAATGGAAGAAAGGCATGAGCGCTCCGTACGGCGCAAAGACCGTGCGAAACTACATCCATCGCCCTGCCTTCGAGCTCTACGATCTGGAACAGGATCCTCACGAAGGCAACAATTTGGCGACCAGTTCAGAACACGCAGAAACGCTTTCCAAATTGAAGAAAAAGCTAAAGCTCTTTCAACAACGCACCAATGATCCTTGGATCATGAAATGGAATTACGAGTAACGCCGCAGGCGTCATTCGTGATTGCTTCTTGACGGAAAACAAAACCTTTCCGCCCGACGAGTTTCCAAGACTCAAGACAATCGGCCCGTACGGAGCAAAGCCAAGGCAAGTCCCTTGCATCCGTGGCCTTGAACAGGTCTGAGCATAGGCAAAAAGAATTCATGCATCCAACCTCCATGCATTTTGAGGTTGACAGGTGTATGTATATTGTTAGTGTATTTAAATATTGCATACAGTAATTATTGTTCAACCCATTCTTGCCATGAAAAAAATCCATGTCCTGCTCAGCTTTGTTCTCTTCACCGTCCTTGTCTGGTCGTCTTGTTCATTGGATCCCATCACTGTGGCCGAAAATTCCAGTGAAGAAGAGGAAGCCGTCCCAGCCTCCCCCGCGAAACAGGTCTCGGCCGTACCTACATCTTCCGAACAAGGAACGACACCTCTTGGAAAGACCGTTTTGGAATCAAAGGAAACCGGCGAAAAACCGAATCTTGATGAACAAGAAAGCAAGTTGATAAAGAATGAAAGCTTACTTGATCCTGTCGTCGCCAAATCAGGCGATGCCTCTAAATCGGATACTGCAATTCCGGAAAACACGGATCTGGAGTCCCTGACAACTTTGTTTCCGAGGCCCTCGACCCAGCGCGAGTTTAGTTTCCCAAGCGAGTTGGTTGAAACCTCCTCCACATCAACCTTGGATGAATCGAGAAAAAAGACTGCAACAGACCATTCGGATGATGGAACGGAACCAATAAGCAAACAGCTTGAAAATGGAGTACACGAATTGGCGTTGCGCTCGAAAGATCCCACCGAAAAACTCATGCATCCAGATCAGGAAACCATCTTGAAAGGCGAAGAAGGCACTGTGGTCAAGATTCCCCCTCATTCCTTGGCTTTTGAAGACGGTACGCCTTGCAACCTACCTGCAACAGTAAAAATGTGGGAGTTCTACCAACTTCCCGATATCCTATTGGCTGGATTGTCCACCGATTGTGACGAGGGTTTGCTGCAAACCGGAGGTATGATCTATTTGGAAGCGGAAGCGGATGGGCGACCATTGGTAGTAGCGGAGAATAAACGAATTCAGGTCAAATTTGAACCCTCACGACCAATTAACTCGGAATTCGACTTGTTTCACGGCGTGAAGGAAAAAGGGCGCATTTCATGGCGTAGAGCGAAAAATGCCAAAGAGGGGCAAGGGGTTTCAGACATGGGGTCCGTCGTTCGCTTGACCATGCATGAAGTTTCCGACGGAGAAGCAAGAGCAACCAATCTTTCGGATGCGGAATTCGTCAAAACCTTTTTCAATTTCGTTTATGAAACCCCCGGTGGGACTCCAACGGAAATCATCACCGATTTCTCCCGACCTCGCTCTTACGTAGGTTTAGGAACGGCTTTGTTTTCAAACGGGGCAAAAGTTTTCTTCGACGGAGCTCTCCAAATCAGGAATTTCCATTCCATCGGCAAATCGACCTACAAGCGATTCGATGAAAAAGGATTGGAGGAAAATCCCTCATCCATAATGCTCGACTACCAAGGCGGATTTCTGGCGGCAATGATCCCTCCCCAACATCGACAGTCGAGCTTTTCCCTGACCCTGGAAGATGACAAAGCCATCAATCCAATCATCCGCACGCTTCCGTCACGGGATGGTAGCTTCTTCCTCGTAGACGAACACCTTTCGCCAATCGGTTCTCTTTTGCCTGAATTAAGAAAAGTGAAGTACGTAAGCTGGGATCAACGCATCGGAGACAACCATGCAGTAAGATGCATAGAGGGAAAGGTGCATGCTTACTCCAGAAAACATTTTCTGAGATTAAACGCTTCCGAAGGTCGGCGGTTTGGAATACTTTCGCCTGCGGAAAGTTCCAGTATCGGTAACTTGCACGGGCAAGGTCCCCGTGGGGAAAACTTCGCGACCGGGATATTGGAGGCTATGAGCGCGAAGATAGACAAGCTAATCCGCAATGCCGACACCGTTAAGGTACCTACTCCAAACTTAAATCAGGTGGACATGCGCCGAGTTTTGCAACCCAACCAGAATAGTCGGATATTAGAAAAACTGAAGCAGCAAAACGAGGCTCAACGACCCAAACTCGAGAAAGCTCTCGAGGAATTAAGGGGGACGACGGAGTTGTGCGATGCCATGCTGTCGGTTGCCGGACAAGTCAATGATCCCGATACATTGAATCGGTGCACCATCCTGCGCCAGCGTTTAAGCGACAGTATAAACAAGTTGGAAAACCAGCTAGGCCAAGAAAGCCTGCCTGCGGAAACCTTGATCGCAAAAATGGAAGCAGCCTCCGAGTTTTCATCCGAATTCCTCAGTCCCAAGCTTGGGTGGCACAACTTGGATAGACTCAGGCACAAGCGAAAAGGAATGGAAAGTTTCGATTTGGCCAGTGATTTCTCATTTGACAGTTCATCCGAAGAAACCTTCGAGGAAGAAACCAAGATCGACACAAGCTTCGGGCCTTTCTTTTATGCCGTCTGGCCCAGCGAGGGCATATCGTCGAATGCTTTTAAGGGCACGAACAAAGTGCCCGTGGGGAATTTCAAGGCCATGGGGTTTGCGGTTGACCGGAATGGACAGATTTTCGCTGCCTTCGAAGATGCGCGAACGGGTAAGGACGTGGAACTGGATTTAGAAGCCATGGATCGTGAAGAGTTCCGCAGGATCGTAGCGAATTGGAAGTAACCGGAAATTAACTTGCAGGATCCTGACGAACAAGTTTCCCCCTGTCAGGCCGGCATCGGAATCTCGTGTTGGAACAAAGAAAAGGGTAGATGGACTTCCTAGGTTAATCCGATGAGTTCTTCAAGTGATCGAAAAAACGAGTATTACCCTTTTTCTCGTCTTGATATCGATCCGTGTTTTCGTCACTGACTTTTTTGTTCTTAATGAATTGGGTGTGGTTGAAATTCTCGATGGCCTCCTTCTCCATGTCGCACTCCTTCAAAGTGATTCTTAACTCGGAAATGGTTTCTTGAATCTCCTTTTTCTTGGCTTCATCGGTCGTCTCGATGGACTTCAGTTCGTTGATTTGTTCCTTAAGCTCGGTTATCTTCTTTCGCAATTCAATCCTATGCGTTCGACGATCCTTGAACAATGGCCCCTTGTCGGACTTGGATCGTCGATCGGAAGGCTTAGGGGGTTTGGTGGGGTGATCAGAAGGCCTGAGAGGTTTGGAAAATGGTTGCTTCATTAATGTACGGGAAAGGCCTTGGCATAAATTGTCAAGCGGTTCGAAGTAAGCAAAGAAGTAATTGAGGTGGTTGCGTGTCGAGATAAAACTTGATAAGATCAATTGTTTGCCGGTTACTTAATATTACACTCTCTTCTCTATGCCAATTGGCCAGAAGCCTTGAACGCGACATGAAAAAGATTTTTCACTACAGCATAATCTCAGCTTGGCTGTTCTTCACAAACGCCTGCTCAATCGAGGATTCCTTGTCGGAGGATATGATTGAAGAAGATGCCATCGAACAGAAGGCTTCGACGAAAGATTCTCGGAAACCAAGCCATTCGTCTGACATAGGAGGTTCTTCTACGAGGCAAACAGTCAGTTCTTCCGGAAACAATCAAAATGGGGATGGCCCTGCATCGCACGCGGCAACAACCAGTGATCAACAAGGCCAGGGTGACGCACCTCTTCCTCCGACTTCCAACATTGGCGAAACCACGACTCAAGCCTCGAAAAAAAACTCTCCAGCGGACTCGGGAGACTCCCTTGAACTTCCCAACGTAACGAAACCTCGATTCACCTTGGACGATTCTTCATCCGAAACGATCGGGACCAACGGTCAATCTTCTGGACAAGAGACACGGGGGAAACTCGGGAAAGATCATACATCAAAAACAGACGTCCGTGGTTGGGCCCTGCAATCCAAGAAACCATCGACTAGAAGCATCTCCGATCCGAAAAAAGACACCACGATCGTGGGAAAAGAAGGAACCGAAGTAACCATCCCAGCTAATTCCTTGGTGTTTGAGGATGGAACGTCTTGTGAATCCCCTGTTACGGTAAAGTTGTGGGAATTTTACAACCTGCCCGACATCATGCTGGCAGGGCTTTCCACAAACAGCGACGAAGGTTTGCTCCAAACTGGAGGCATGATCTACCTCGAAGCCGAAGCAAAGGGCAGCCCCCTGACCCTACGCGCCGGGGAACGCATCACACTGGATTTCAACCCAACCTTGCCGGTCGATTCGGAATTCGACCTCTTCCATGGCGTGAAAGAAAAAAATCGAATTGGTTGGAAACGAGCCAAGGACGCCAAAATTCCAGAAGGATCCCGAGACAAGGGATCGATAATGCGAGTAAACATGTTTGATGCATCGGATAGCGGGAATTCCAAAACCGAGGTATCGGAATCAAAATTTCTCGAGCGCTTTTTCAGCTTCGTTTTCGATACGGAAGCTCCGGAAAACACCGTAGCAGTGAGAGATTTTTCAAGCCCTCGCTCCCTTGACGGCCTGGGAACCGCAACTTTTTCCAATGGAACCAAAGTGTTTTTCAACGGGGCGCTTGAAGTAATCAACTATTATAACACCGAATCCGCAGCCTACCAACGATATGCGAAAGAGGACATCGAGACCTCCCCCTCCTTCCTTTCCCTGAAACTCGAGAAAGGTTTTTTCGCAGCCAAAGTGCCTTTTCAACATTCAAGATCCAGTTTCAAACTCATCCTCGATGACCAAACGCATCTCAATCCGACCATTCGTCCGGTAGCGACGCGCGGAGGCTGCTTTTTCATACTGAATGAACATCTCTCGGAAGCAGGTTCACTCTTGCCCGAACTGCGTAACACAAGTTTCAAGAATTGGCAAAACCGCATCGGCGACAACCACGCCGTGAGGTGTCTGCAAGGGAAACTGGAAGCCAAATCTCCCAAGCATTACTTGAATCTAGATGCACGAGCTGGACGCCGTTTCGGAATTTTGTCCCCTGATGAAAATCCAAGTGTAGGAGTCTTGCATGGCAAAGGTCCCAAGGAAGATGATTTTGCAGAGCAAATTGTCCGCTCCATGACGGCAAAAATAAAGACACGGGTGGATGGGGCCGAACAAGTCAGCCAAAAGGCCCTTGGCTTGGCGCAAAACGATATGCGTCGTTTCATACGCCCCAATAACAACGGCAACGTAATCGATACGAGGATCACCAAGCACCTGGCTCCATTGGGCGATGCCCTGGAAACGCTACGAGACTCAAGAGACCTCAACACGGTTTTGACCTCGGCAGCGGAACAAATCAATGAACCCGAAACCTTGAACCTTTGCTCCAATCTCGAGAAACGCCTCGACTCTTCCATTGGAGAAATCGAAAGTTGGCTCGATGAAAACGGTGGTGCCGACGGCGAAGCCATCATAGCCAAGGCCCAGGCGATATCCGCATTCTCTTCCGAGTTCCTGAGCCCGCAACTGGGGTGGCACAACTTAGACAAGCTCAAGCGAAGTAGAAGTGGAATGGATAGTTACGACCTTTCCAGTTCCTTTTCTTTTGACTCTTCCACACGGGAAAGCGCCGAAGAAGAATCTCCCAATACCAGCTTTGGCCCCTTCTATTATGCGGTCTGGCCCAATGACGGCATATCATCCAATGCCTTCGTGGGCGCGAACAGTATCCCAAAGGGAGACTTTCAGGCCGTGGGGTTTGCAGTTGATCGCAATGGTGAAATTTTCGCTGATTTCCAAAATGCACGCACGGGTGATGAGGTGGAACTCGACCTCCAGGCAATCGATCGCGAGTTGTTCCGAAAAACCGTCGCAGGCTGGAAATAAAACCAGCGACGTTCGGAATCCGAGTTGCCTCGTTCAGGGCAGGGCAAACCATTTTTCTGGTTTGTTGGTTTTCACCCGTGGACCCTGTCGTTTTACCTACCCAAAGAGAAAGGCCTCTAAAAACTGAATGCCGGAGAACCTGAAAACAACGTTGAAACCTTCAGTCAAAATCGGCAGTTTTTACATACAGTTTTCAACTCAAATATCCATGAAGAACAAGTTTTCGTCTTTGGTCGCGCTCAGTTTTGCCTCCATATTCATTGGTGGCAACGCTTGGTCGCGCGCTCATGGGGTTTCAGCGGCATCGGGTGATGCAGTCGAGTCAGTTCGGCCACTAGAGACTGTCCTCAAGGAGGCCAAGGCCATCGATGCCATCCTCGCCAAAGGCTATGCCAAGCACAAGATCAAGCCACTCCCATTAGTGGATGACGCCACTTTTGTCCGCAGAGCTTATCTGCAAGTGGGTGGTCGCATACCCACTTATAAGGAAACAACAGGTTTCCTGAAAGACAAGGACCCCCTCAAGCACGCCGCCCTGATTGACAGGATTCTCAATTCCGAGGCCTATGACAGCCATACCTTCAACTGGTGGGCGGATTTGCTCAGAATCCAATCACCATCAAGGAGCGGTGGGGCAAACAACGTTGGCGGCGGTGTAAGCTATGCCCTCTGGATGATGGAAGAAATCCAACAAAACACCCCCTTCGACCAAGTTGCCAAAAAACTGATAACTGCAAAAGGATACCCATGGAACAATGGCGCCGTGGGCTATTACATGCGAGATGCGGGCATGCCCTTGGACAACATGTCCAACACCACTCAAGTCTTTCTCGGCACCCAAATGGTGTGCGCCCAATGTCACAATCACCCCTTCGACAAATGGACGCAGATGGAGTATTACCAAATGGCAGCCTACACCTACGGCGTTCAAGCAAGGATGGGCGGTGAGAAGAACAAAGAAATTCAAGCCGCTTTTTTGAGCCAATTCAAGGGAAGCGATGCTGAAAAAAGAAAAAAAGCTTATAAGTCAAAGGAAGGTCAGCTCCTGCGCCGTGCAGCAAGCGAGATCATGCGACCCCTTCGCTACGGGGCATCTCACACCCAACGAAAGTTGCAACTTCCCCACGATTACCAATATGACGACGCCCAGCCCAAGGATTCGATTACGGCAGCTCCCATATTTGGAGAGAACGGGCTCATTGAGAAGGGAGAAGACCCGTTGGAAGGTTATGCCGAATGGATGACTTCCACGGAAAACCCTCGTTTCACCAAGGTGATAGCCAATCGTATGTGGAAACGAGTCTTCGGGGTTGGGATCATTGAACCGGTCGACGATATTCGAGACGACACGGTGCCTTCCGACCCGAAGCTGATGGCCCACTTGGAACAATTGATGGCCAGCCTCGATTACGACCTCAAGCAATTCCTGAGGATATTGTATAACGTGAAAGCTTTCAAACGAGAAGCATCGGCGGAGGAAATCGTAGCCGGCGAGGCCTATCACTTCCCAGGACCTATTCTTCAACGCATGAGCGCCGAGCAGCTTTGGGACTCCCTAGTCACCTTATCCATTCCCTACGTCGACGAAAGGAAGGCAGACCTAAGCCGCCACGAATACAGGGTTCAGGAACTAGCCAAGTACGAGGAAAAAGTCTATGACCTGGAAGGTAAGGAAATGGTTGGTATCGCCAAAAAAGGCGCCCGCCTGTCCAAGGAATCCAACGACGAGATGCTTGCCGTACAGAAGAAGTTGCAGGTTGCCCAGGAAAACAATGATCTCCAAGCAGCAGCTCGCTTGCGACGAGAGTACGGTCAACTGCGAAACAAGCAGCGAGCCTCTTACGCATCTCTCATCATGGGGAAAGGCTATGACGGTCGGGCCTTGTACGGAAGAACTCCGACCGGTCAAAGGACAAAGGGCACAAGAGATCGATGGAACGGGTATTCCAAGCAATTGGTTCGAGCGTCCTATATGCAGTCACCGGCTCCTGCGGGCCATTTCCTGCGGGAATTCGGCCAATCCGATCGCGAGGTCATCGAAAACTCCAGTCGGGAAGCGTCGGTGCCCCAGGCCCTGAGTTTACTAAACGGCCCCATATACAAATCTCTCTTGCAGCACCCTGCCTCTCCTTTCGTTCAAGACTTGGCAGGCGTGTTAAGCGTGGAAGAAAAAGTGGATGTGCTTTTTCTTTCCATTCTCAATCGAAAGCCAACCGAGGAAGAAAAGAAGGCCTGCCTAGCCGAAATCCGTCAGGCTCAAGAAAAAACTCCTGATTTCTCGTCAAGGATTCCAGCCGACGCTTCCCCTGAAAAAAGACAGAAATTGTTAAAATATTACGCCGCGCAGGCCAAAAAGAAAGGCTACGTAGCAAGATCGGACAGAACGATGGGTCCAGGCTTTCAAGGGCTGGCTTGGTCTTTGCTCAACACGAGGCAATTTTCTTTTATTCAATAGTAAATCACTGCCCACTAAGCCGCTCATGGAAAAAACAATTGCACTAGCCGACGAATTTTCACGCCGTCGATTCGTAACGCAAGCCGCCAAGACGTTCTTAGGAGTAAGTATTCTCCCATGGGCGGTTTCTGAAAATGCCCAAGCTGCAGGTCTCGGTCTCAACAGG
>PBLJ01000084.1 GCA_002721705.1 Opitutia bacterium | reverse complement strand
GTCATCGCCCAGGAGGAAATCATCCGGATCGTGTCCAAGATGACCTCGGTCTTCAGCCTCGCGCCAGGCGGCTTGGGGCCGGCCTTGGCTCTCGACCTCGTTCGCAGCGGGGAGATCACTAAGATCAGTCGCGAAGTCATTCGGCCGTACTACCGAGCCAAGGTGAAACGAGCCGTGGCCCAGTTACAGGAAGAAATGGCCGGCATGCCCTTCGCCATCCACAAGCCCGAAGGGGCGCTCTTCCTCTGGCTTTGGTTCGAGGGCCTGCCCATCACTACCCGTGAGCTTTACGAGCGTCTTAAGAATCGCGGCGTACTGGTGGTGTCCGGGCATTATTTCTTTCCCGGTCTGGATGAGTCTTGGCGGCACAAGGATGAGTGCATTCGCGTGACCTACGCCCAGGACGACGAGGTGGTCGAGAAGGGCCTTTCCATCATCGCCGACGAGGTGCGGAAAGCCTACGGGTAACCTTAGGCTATTGCATTCAAATTCACAAATTTTCTAACCAATTCTCCTCGCGCTTGTCTAAGCCATACTGGTTTCGTGTATTCTAATCTTCCTTTAATTATGTCTGCTCCTATCTTCCGCTCCCTTCTTATTCTTGTTTGTCTTGGACTTTGCGCAGGTCCCGCCTTGGCTCAGGAGAGCCGCTTCCCCACCATCCTCGTAAAAGGAGCCGACCTCACCTTGCTCGAGTGCGAAATCACCCGCGTCCTCGACGATGGTACGATTTCCTTCACTCCTACCGGCGACGGGGGTCTCGAACAAGGCGTCGTCTATGCCGTTCTTGTCGATAAGAGAGAAATCACCCGTGTCCAGGTCACGGCGGAAAAAGCCAAGGTTAGCCTAGCCAAGCCCGTGCCCGGTCACCGCAGCCTCAAGGGAGTTCCCAAGGGTATCAAGGTGATGCTGCAGGCCGTCGAGGGAGGTGGCGCTGCCAAGTACCTCCCGCTTCGCATGGACGAACTAACCATCGACGTAAAGGTGGTGGCAAACCTCGCGGTTACCACCATGACCATGAATTTCCACAACGACCTCGACCGCGTGCTCGAGGGACGCCTCAACTTTCCGCTTGGGGAAGGCCAGACCGTTTCCCGCTTCGCCATGTCCGTCAACGGCAAGCTGCGCGAGGGCGTGGTGGTGGAAAAGGCCAAGGGAAGACAAGTCTTCGAAAACATCGTGCGCCAGGGAATCGATCCCGGGTTGCTCGAGTGGACCAAGGGCAACGTCTTCAAGGCTCGTGTTTACCCGATCCCCGCCAAGGGCGACAAGAAGATCGTCATCGCCTACGAGCAGGAGCTCAAGGATGCGGGCAAAGGCTTCCTTTATTCCCTGCCGCTTCACTTCCAGGCCAAGGTCGACCGCTTTCACTTGAGGGCCGAGGTCTTCAAGCAGGAGGTATCTCCCGATCTCGGCTCCAACGAGCTGGCCAACCTGCGCTTTGAGAAATGGAACGAATCCTTTCTCGCCGAAACGAAGAAGGAAAACTACCTGCCTAACCAAAACCTCGCCTTCCTCCTCCCCAAGCAGGCCGACCGGCAGCGCATCTTCGTGGAGGAACAAGACGGAAAAACCTATTTCTATCTTACCGCTAACCCCAAAGTCATCCGCCAGGCAAAGTCCCTGCCCAAGAAGATTGGGCTGATCTGGGACGCCTCCGCCTCGGGCCGCGCCCGGAACCTCGAAAAGGAGTTGGCCGTCCTCGACGCCTACTTCTCGAAAATAGGGAACCTCACGGTCACCTTGGTGGTTTTCCGCAATGAACTTGAGAAGCCCCGCGAATTCACCATCCAAAAGGGAAACTGGAAGAAGCTGGCGGAGGTTCTGAGGGAACTGCCCAATGACGGCGGAACCCAGCTCGGGGTCGTCGACTTGACGAAATATGCCTGCGACGAGTTCCTCCTCTCCACCGACGGAGTTTCCAATTTCGGTCAATCCGAACTCGTCCACGGCAAAGCCCCGATCTACGCCCTGAATTCCTCGCCCGTGGCCGAGCACGCCTATTTGCGCTACCTTTCCCAAGCCACCGCAGGGGCTTACCTGAACTTGTCCAACCTGACCAAGGAAGAGGCCTTGGCCCAATTGGCTTCGGTTCCTTATTCTTTTCTCGGCATCAGGCAAAAGGGCGAAAGCGTCACCGAGACTTATCCACGGACAGCCGTTCCGGTAGATGGGTCCTTTTCCTTGGCAGGCATACTCGAGAGCAAGGGAGCCGAGCTCACCTTGGAATTCGGGTCCGGCGGCAAGGTGTTGTACACCGAAAAGGTTACCTTCGACCGCAAGGCCCATGCCTCCGACAGTGGGCTTGCCCGCCGCATCTGGGCCCAAAAGAAGATCGCCGAACTGGAGCTTCGCCCGAGCAAATACGAGGGAGAAATTACCGAACTGGGCAAGGAGCATTCCATTGTCACGCGCAATACCTCGCTTATCGTTCTCGACCGGCTGGAGGATTACGTCATGCACCGCATCATTCCTCCCGAGCCCGACCTGCGCCGGGAATACTTCGCGAAAATCGAGCAAGAGCAAAAGCAAGAGGACAAAAGCCGTGAGGAACGAATCGCTGGCGTGGTGAAAAAGTTCGAGCAGCGGATCACCTGGTGGAACAAGACCTTTCAGTTTGGATCGGGCAAACCCAAACAGCTGAGCAAGGAAAATGAGCCTGCCAGTGGTGATGTCGGCAATCGCTTAATCGGAAGTTCCCCGCGGGTCACTTCGTCGTCCTCGGTGGCGCCCTTCGCCGATGCGTCCGCCCCCATGCTGGAACAACGATTGCAAAGTGTTGATGAACTGAATGATTCTTTTGACCATGTGGTTCGCCCGGGAGCTTTATCCGCAGACGTCGCTGGTAACGTGGCTGCCTTCGGGAGCGAATTACAGAGTCTTAACTCGATCGAGGAGAGACTGTCCGAGTCGAGCGAGCGTGAGCAGGCCAAGAGTGAATTGAATGGAAGGTCTCCTGCGGGATCCATCAAACTAAAGAAGTGGAACCCCAAGACACCATACCTCGCCAAGCTGAAGAAGGCCAAGGAAGGGGACTGGTATTCCGTCTACCTCGAGCAGCGTAAGGAGAACGAGGGCAGTTCCGCCTTCTTCCTCGACGTGGCTGATTTCTTTACTGAGAAAAAGCACCCCGGGCTCGCTCTGCGCATCCTCTCCAACGTGGCCGAGATGGAGCTGGAGAATCCGCAACTGCTCCGCATCCTCGGTTACCGACTCATGCAAATTGGTCGCCCCAAGCTCGCCGTGGCGGTCTTCGAGGAAGTTTTGAAAATGCGCGAGGAAGAACCGCAATCCTACCGCGACCTCGCCCTCGCCTTCGCCGCCGACAAGCAATACCAGCGGGCCGTCGACCTGCTTCGTCAAGTGGTCGAGGGGCAATGGGACAACCGCTTCCCCGACGTCGAGCTGACTGCCCTCAACGAAATGAACGCCATCATCGCCACCTGCGGCAAAGAGCTGGAGGCGGGCAACCTCGACAAGCGCCTGCGCAAGAATCTGCCTGTTGACGTGCGGGTAATTCTGACTTGGGACGCGGACAACACCGACATGGACCTCTGGGTTACCGATCCCAACGGAGAAAAGTGCTTTTATAGCCACAGAAACACCTACATCGGCGGTCATATGTCACCCGATTACACGGGTGGTTATGGGCCCGAGGAGTTTCTTCTCAAGCGGGCCCAACCCGGCAAATACTTTGTTCACGTCAACTACTACGGCAATCGTCAGCAAATCATTGCGGGGGCCACCACCGTCCAATTGGAAATGACGACAGACTTCGGCAAATCCAATGCCAAGACCGAGGCCGTTACCTTGCGTTTGCAAGGCTCCAAGGAAGTCATCAAGGTGGGGGAATTCGTGATCCCGGGCAAAAAGGACAAGCAGCATGCCGTTAGCAAGGAGAATAAGTGACATGAAGAAATGGAAACTGTTTTTGATCGCCTGCCTCTTTCCATTGATCCTGTGTTCGTGCAGTTATTCCAGCTCCAGAGGTTGGAGTTTTTCAAACAGCGATTCATTTGAGGAAGAAAAGGAGCGGCGCAGGGCAGTGGATCGCAGAACGGACAGGATTTTGAAGGTGGGTAGAATCAAGGATCCAGCCAGAGCGAGGCGTGAGGCCAAGATTGAAGTCTTTGAAGAGGAGGTCTTGCGGTCCGTACGGCCATGACTTTTTTCTGACAAAGCTTTTACTCAACTCGACCAACTCTCCCCCTAATCCATGCTATAAGGTTCTCTGTGACAAAAAGGCCTGCCTCCATTTCTCTTAAATACTCCTTCCTTATGGTGGGGCTCGCGCTATTCACGCTGCTTTGCGGATGTATCAAGCAGTTCATTCCGAATGATGACGTCACCCGTTTCGGCACCGACCGCAAGTTTGACGACCTGAACTACACCGGTGACGGTAACTTAACGGATTATGGTAGGAAGGCAGGAATTCTCCGCTTTGTTCTCGATCTTGGAGAAGTCGACTTAAAGGGGGACGCTGCGCAGGTTTATCAACTGAAGGGACTGCCTGAAGTCGAATTCGTTTGCTACCTGCGGATCGATCATCCGCTTCCGACCATAGGCAGTCCAAAGAACTTCGAGGCGGGAAATCTGGTGGTTGAAATGACCCTCGAGGATGAGAACGGCACGCAAGTATTTTCGGAAAAAGCTCCGCTGAAAAGTTGGGTCTGGTCGGGGTCGGTCGGAGCTCCCCAAAGCGATCTTTATACCCGCAAGACGATATTCACTCCCGAGAAAGGAAAGTCCTACCGAATTTCTCTCAAGATCGCCGAAGGCAACCCAAGCGCGCCTCAAACCCAATTATTGCTCATGGGGGGAGGCTGGAAAGCTCACTAAAACATACATGGAGCCAATTCGCATAATTCCGATCTTTGGCCTCGCGTGCCTCTTCGCTCTTGCTTCTTTTGCATACGCCCAAGAGGTCGATCGGTTGCAGGCTCCGATCTCCCAAAGATCAATCTCAGATAAGGACCTTCAAGCCATCGCGGAATTGCATGCGGCCGTTGAGAGTAAAGATCTCAAGGCTCTCAAGAAATGTCTCGATGCCGGCGCTCCCATTGACGGCGTCTTGGGGAAAGCTTCTTATCGCGTTTTGCACAAGGCGGCGAGGGAAGGTCCGATTGAAATGATCGAGTTTCTCATCGAGAGAGGAGCCGCGGTCAATACCAGGGCCGAATACGGGTGGACTCCCTTGGACTTGGCTATCAAGAAGAACGGAAAGGAAGTGATCCGACTGCTTCGGGCAAACGGTGCGAAAACCGACGTCGAGTTAACGGACAAGACTTCAGTCACTTGGCTCAAGATGCGCTTGAATGCATACAAGTCGGACCTCGGGCATTTCCCCACGCCAAAAGAAGGTGGACTTGCCGCCCTTTTGAAGAGGCCTGTATTTGAGGACGACGCTTTGAAAGAAAAATGGAAGGGTCCTTACCTCAAGCATGATGAGCATCAGGCCATGAGCGATGAGTGGGGAAGGCGCCTCAACTACAAGCCGGGCAAGCGTGATTACGATCTTTTCTCATCCGGTCCGGATGGGGTTCCCAAAACCAAAGATGACGAAATCTATTCCCGCAGCTTTGACTTTCTGTTCAAACCGAAAACCAAATGACCCCCCACGTCATTCAGAGCATAATCATCCTATGCCTTCTGGCCCTTTCTTCCTGCCAGAAGACGCAGAATTCGTATTGGAAAAATGATGCGATGAAGAAGGCTCTCTCCACGACTTCCTTCACAAATCCCCACATGACTTGCGCAGCTTATCGGTTGGACGATTCATATCCGGGCGAAAGGGAAAAGCAGGAAGGTGAATCTCTGCATGGCTATGCAATTCTTTCGGATGCCGAAGCCTTGACCTATGGAGCACGACAAGAGCTATCTTCAATTATAGACAATCCGAACACTTATTTTCGTTACGAGGTGCCACCCGATTGTCTTTTTCGTCCCGGAGTCGCTTTCCGTTTCAAAGACAAAAGGACGAAAGTCGATCTGCTCGTTTGTTTCTCCTGTAGCGAGTTAAGGTATTACATGGATGGGAAGGTCGTTGGGCAAAGTTTCTTCCAATCGAAAAAACTGCTCTCCTTGGTCAAGGAACTATTTCCTGATGACGAGAAAATTCAGTCCCTTAAGTAAAGAAACGATCCTATTAAACCTCAGTGGAATCCAAAACCATGAAAGCATTATCCATTGGAATGATCTTTAGCTTGCTAACTGCGTGGGTCCATGCCGACGATCGGCCAACCATCGATTCCTTGATCGGGAAGCAGGTTTACATCGAGGATGCATTTGCCGGACAGTCCTTTACCTTGCTGAAGGGATTCAAGGGTAAGAGAGACTATATTCGAGTGGGTCCGTCATGGATCAGGGGTGCCCATAATTAGAAGCCAAAAGTGCAAGGTGCGGCTAGACGGCAAGTATCGGTTTCGTTTTAGCCTCGATCATCCGGAAGAGAAAAATCATGAGTTCATGGTAACCATTTCCAGCAAAGATGAAACCAAGGTTTATCTTCATGGCGTTCGGATTCACGTCGATTGGAGAAGGGATCGCAAATCGCCTCTCCGATGAAGGATAAGACAAGGGAATCCTGATCGCTAACTAAGTGTTCGCCATTTATTCCGCTTTTACCAAGCTGGGAACAAATCAACTCCATTCACCACTCCTGAAAATGAAAAAAGTACTCCTCCCCCTAGCATTTGGACTTTCGTGTCTCCTGCACTTGCACGCCATCCCCCCACCGGGTGTAAGCCCCGCGAAGGAGGCTCCTTCCCGCATAACTAAATCCGGTGGAATTGAGCGGGATTACCGGGCGGGCAAACTGACCGAGGCTCAGGAAAAGATTGTCATCGCCTTGGCCAAGAAGCAGGGCGTCGCCAAAGTCGTCAGGATTTCCACCATTCACTTCCATCCCAGCGCAGCCCGAGGTATCCGGGTGGAGGGTGCCCAGGAAACCAATGGACGAGAAGTTTCCTACAAGACCCTGAGCGTGAATTTCAAGCCATGGTTTCATCGTGGCGGGGGCCCACGCAAGGAGGATGCGCAGATGGGCGACTTTTGGGCCGGCAAGGCATACGAAAGAAAAAAAACCATTCTTAGGATTGGCGAAACGGAATACCTTTGCGGATCGATCCGTGGCATAGAGATCGAGGAATGCGAAGCCATTCTCAGCCTTTTCCTGGCCGGGAAGTTCACCTACAGCCCTAACCCTAGGATCAACGACAGGCTCTTGGGTCAAGTCGACTGGAGCAAGCCCAACCGATTCAGCAAGCGCGGTAATGATATTTCCGTCGGGTTCCCTCACAAGGGAGGACACGGATCCGGGTTCTTCGACCTGCAGGTTGACTTCGTTGACGGCAAACTGAACATCAAGCAAATGTTCCAGGCGATTCCCTGAGACGGGTTTTCGGAAACGCCATGACAAACAAAACCAAGCCGCTGTTTGCGGCCTTTCTGGTTGGGCTTCTCGCGTTGGCTGCCTTCGATGCATCGGCTGCCGTCGCTCCCTATCCTCCGGAAGTAATGATGGAGGAAGCGACGCACGTTGTACGCGGCGAGGTCGTCGCTCTCACCTCCAAAACCCAAAAGTCAAAGGTCGAGCGTGGTCTGCTCATCGCCCGCGACCGAATCTTCAAGATCACCTTGAGGTTGACCGCGGTTGACAAGGGTAAGGGAGCCAAGGAAGGCGATCAATTGACTTTCGAGGCATGGCAGCCATCTACTAGGTTTCCCGCCATGCCCGGTCCCCAAGGACACCAACCCGTTCCGGATAAGGGCGACATCGTGAAGACCTATTTGCTCTACGACAAGAAGACCAAGACCTACCATCCGTTCATGCCCAACGGCATCGAAATCCTCCAGCAGGCCAAGAAAGAGAAATGAGGATCTTCTGGGACTTAACCTTCCCATCTTCTGACTAAAGTCTGAAAAAACAAAAATCATTATGTCCGCATCTGTCTTGTCCTCTCTCGTCTCCTTTCTGTTTTTGCCAGCGCTTGCGGTGATGCCGAACATCGGAATCACGCTACCCAACGCCACCCCCCCTGATCCCGCTGCGGAGGCGGCCCGCTTCGAGACCGTTTCCAAGCAACTCGACCCCGGTGGCGTCCTCTACGGATACGTCAGCGTGGATGGTGACCTGACCGCGATCGGCGATTACGTCAATTCCTTCTATGATGAACTGCGCAAGGTCGGGTCAGACGTGCCGACCATCAACGTGCCCGCCTTGCTTAAGATCACTGGACTGGACGCTGTGTCCGCAGTTGGTTTCAGCTCCAAGAGGATCGGGGACGGGTTCCGCAACAAGGCCTACGTCCACGTTCCCAATGGCCGCAAGGGATTGCTACGTATTCTCGGCGGCGAGTCGAAACCGTTCGATGTGATCAAGCTGGCACCCGCCGGAACTGATATTGCCATCGAGCAGGACCTGAACCTGAAAGTTGTTTATGAAGCCAGCCTGGAGGCCATGGGGGTTGTCGTTGGCGAGGAAGCCAAGGCCATGTTCCAAGGGCATTTCAAGCAACCAATGCCTCCTTTTCCCTTCACCTTGGAAAAAATCCTGGCCGACATGGACACGCAGGTCACCATCATCATCGACGCCGATCCCGCCAAGATGGTGTCGGTTCCTGATGCCAAAGGACTGCAAATTCCCCAGATGAACGGGGCGGTCATGATCGATGGATTGGGATGGATCGCGGATGACGTGGTCAAGGCATTCGAACCTATGTTGGCCCAGGGTGCGCCGGGGGCTCCCCCGTTCAAGGTCATCAAGAACGCCAATTGGGTCGGCATGCAGTTGTCGATTGAAGCTGCTGGTTTTGAACGGATTTACGGAGATGAGGCGCGCCAACTTCTAATGCTCGGCGGACAAAGTCCGCTCCTCGTCCACCACCGCCCGAGCGGTAAACTCATCCTCGCCACGGGCAAGGAATTCGCCGAGAAGCTCTTCTCTCCCAAGCCCGGTCTGGCCAAGGACCCGGTTTTCCAAAAGACCATGCAAGGCCTCCCCATGGAAGGCACCGGCCTGTCCTATTTTTCGCCTGACACCTTCCGCATTTTGCGTGAAGCGCTCGAGAGGTTGAACGACCTCGAGAACGATAAGGAGCATGAAGGGGATGATCGCTTGGTGGGCACCACCCTCATCAACTTGTTTCTGCCCAAGAATGCCCGTGGCGAAGGCAGCGTGACCACCAATACGAAGGAAGGCATGCTGACGGTTTCCAACTCGGCCCATTCCCAAAAGTCCACCTTGCTCGCGGGAGGCGTCGCTCCTTTGGCCCTGATTTTTTCTGGAGGAAGGGCAGTGGAAGCCCCGCGAGCCCTGCAAGACCATGATCATGATGGTCACATTCATGCGCCCAATATTCGCATCGATCCCGACGGCCAAAGACCGGACCCCGGCAACTTCGAAAGGGAAGGGGACTGATTTTCATTGGTTCGAATCGTTGCCACCGAGCTAAGGGTTCTTTGACTGTCACGAAATGGGTATCGGTTCTTCGCTTGACGCAAAAGCACGACAAATATCCGCAAAAGAGAGCCAACAAATTGTCGCGGATCGGCTGTCTTCCTCTATTAATTTATCAATCGTTGAATAATTTAAAGATTATCGAGACCATCATGAAACCTAAGCAAACATTTACCCTAATACTCGCGCTCGCCTTCTTGGCGATTCTTGCCCTGCCGCTTGCGGCCAAGCCGGGCAAGGTAAAGGTCTTTATCATCATGGGCCAGTCGAACACCCTGGAGATGGGAAGAGTAAAGGGCGATAAAGAGGGAACGCTTGAACATGCAATCAAGAACGAGCAGCTTTATCCTTTCATGGTGGATGACGCCGGGAATTGGACTACCCGCAACGACGTTCGCAACGTCCACACTCAGGGCAGCGGCGGACCGGATGGTCGGGGCGGCGTCAGGCGCAACGACTGGCTGACCGTTTCCGGCGGGAAAATCGGCATAGAGATTGGCATCGGACATCAACTGGGCGATGCCTTGGATGAACCCGTGCTGATACTCAAGAGCTCGATCGGGAATCGCAGCCTCGGTTGGGACCTCCTCCCTCCCGGCAGTCCGAGGCACGAAGTCGAAACGACCGACAAGAAGACTGGAAAGAAGATCACTCTTGTTACACCCGCCCACAACGACGAAGTCCGTCATGCAAGCTGGACCAAGGGCGAAGTGCCCGCTCCGCCGAAACACACCTGGCATGCAGGGCTACAGTACCTGGGCGACGTTGCCCGCGCCAAGAAGGTGCTCGAGGACTTGGGGAAGTATTACCCGGACGCGACCGAGTACGAAGTCGCCGGTTTCCTCTGGTGGCAGGGAGACAAGGATCGATACAACGTGGCTCATGCGACGGTGTACGAGAAGAACCTTCATCAACTCTTCAAGTCCCTCCGCAAAGACTTCAATGCTCCCAAAGCCAAGATGGTTGTCGCCACCCTCGGTCAGACAAACAAGGACACGGCTTCGGGCAATGAGAAGTTGATTATCGACGGCATGTTTGCCTTTGGCAAGGCCCACAAGGGCGACGCCGCCATCGTCTATACAAATCCGATCAGCATGGGATCCTCGTCCAACGCCCACTACGGAGGAAATGCCAAGACCTACATGAACGTCGGAATAGGGATGGGCAAAGCCATGGCGAAGCTCTTGGCCGGGGACTAGCCATGTGGCGGATGCCTTTCCTCGCCCAAGGAAAATCTTGAACCTTATTTCAGGTAGCCCGATGCGTATCTTTTTGAGCGTGATCGGGCTTCTTTGGGTTCAGGCTGCCTATGCGGCCGTTCCCGTGGACCTTGGGTCGTATGATGCGACCTGCGGAGTGAAGGCGCAGGTTGCCGGTGAAGCGCTTTTCCTTGGGTGGGACACGCCGGAGGGTTCTACGAAGTTGACTCTCAACGTTTCTGGTAAAGGGGCCTTGGTCAAATCGATTGCGGTGGCCCGGGGCAAGGGTGATCCCGTCGTGGTCTTGCGCGATGCCGATCCGGCCACCGTGTTGACGGTTGGGCAACGCGATTTGAAGAAGCGTGGCGGCTGGACCATTTTCTTTGATCGTACCAGCCGAAAGCCCAGCGAATCGGGCCGGCTTTCCTTCAAACTCAAGTCCGTCGCCGTGCGAAGCGTCGGCAACCGATGCATCGTCGATCTTGGTGGACTCGAGGGACAAGCCTTCTCGGGGAAGCTGCGTTTCACGCTCTACGCCGGCTGTGACCTGATCCACCTGCAGGCAGTTGTGGAAACCAAGAAGGACGCCCGCGCCTTGCTCTACCACGCCGGCCTGACCTGTGATCCGTCAGGTAAGGCGGTGTCCTGGATTGGGCTCGATGACAAGGTGCACCGTTCCGATGCGGCCGCTCGGCCTGCGGTTCCGCAGAAGGTTCGCAACCGCACCATCGCGCTCGAGACAGAGACCGGTTCAGTTGCGGTCTTCCCTCCGCCTCACCGCTACTTCTATCCCTTGGACGAAGCATACAACCTCGGCTTTACTTGGCATGGCAATGATTTCATGGATGAGATCCCGGGCTTTGGGATCGGTATTCGTCAGGCCCTGGAAGGCGATGGTCGCTGGGTGCCTTGGTTCAACGCTCCTCCCGGCACCGAGCAGGAGCTGGGCATATTCTGGCTCGCCTCGCGCGACCGTGGCGCAAAGCTTTTTGACCGTGTGAAAGCCTACACCCATGGGGATCGTTTCGTTGAGGTGCCTGGCCACAAGACTTTCACCAGTCATTATCACATCGAGCACGTCACGCGCTTGGTCGGGAAACGCGATAAGAGTGGAAAACCCATCCCGCCGAGCGCTCTCGAGAAGCCAGACTTCGTCGACGTATTCAAGAAGTCGGGGATTCAGATCGTTCATCTCGCCGAGTTCCACAACCGGCTCGGTCGATCCCGCCGGGACCCCGTGAAAGCCCTTCCCTTGCTCCAAACCTTACATGACGAATGCGCCCGCCTCTCGGACGATGGCTTCCTCCTACTCCCTGGCGAAGAGCCCAACGTGCACCTCGGCGGTCACTGGATCAGTTTCTTTCCACGCCCGGTGATGTGGGTGCTGAACCGATCCAAGAATAAACCTTTCACCGAAGAGCACCCCAAGTTTGGTCGCATCTACCACCTTGGCAGTCCCGAAGACGTTTTGAAACTGATGGAGCGCGAGGGCGGGCTGATGTGGACGGCTCACCCGCGTATCAAGGCCTCGACCGGTTATCCCGATTTTTATCGAGACAAACCATTCTTCCAATCCGATCGCTACCTCGGAGGCGCCTGGAAAGCGATGCCCGCCGACCTCTCGCAACCCCGCCTCGGCAAGCGCGTGCTGGACCTTTTGGATGACACCGCCAACTGGGAAGCGAAGAAATACATCGTCGGCGAAGTCGATATCTTCCAAGTCGATCGAACGACCGAATTCTATGCCCATGCCAACGTGAACTATTTGCGCCTCGACCGCATTCCACGCTTCGAAGACGGATGGTCGCCTGTTCTGAAGTCCTTGCGGGACGGCGCTTTCTTCATTTCCACGGGCGAGGTGCTCATGCCCAGGTTCACGGTGGGTGAGAAGGCTTCCGGAGAGACCTTGAAGCTCGATGCATCGGGTCGGGCCAAGCTCGAGGCCAAGTTGACCTGGACCTTTCCCATGGCCTTCGCCGAGGTCATCACGGGCGATGGGAAAGAGGTGCACCGTAAACGGATTGACCTGACTGCCACAGGCGCTTTTGGAAAACAAACCCTTGAGGCAAAGCTCGACCTGACCGGAAAAACTTGGGTTCGACTGGAGGCGTGGGACGTGGCGGCCAATGGTGTCATTTCCCAGCCAATTTGGCTGAAGTGAAAGTAGAAAGGAAGCGACTCATGATGAAAAATAATGGATTCGTTCAAGCAAGCCGCGTGATGGCGGCTATTCTCTTGTTTGCCACCGCTTGGTTCTCTGCCCTGAGTCATGCGACGGGAGCTTCCGGCAAGCCAATCAAGGTCTTCATTCTTTCCGGCCAGTCCAACATGGTGGGAGCAGGTAAAGTGGATGGTGGCAGCAGCCGCTGGGGCACTCAGTTCATCGACCCGGTGGTTTCCGTATACAAGGGAGACTACGAGCCTGGCCCCCTCGCTGACTACGATTCCATGGAACCAATCAAGACCCTGAAGCTCGAAGCATTCGGCGGCGTCCGGCCCACGCCCTATCCCAGCGGCGGTACGCACGTGACCCGAGGGTTCGTACAGGTCAAGGAAACGGGAATGTACGAATTTCGTCCCGGTTACGGAGGGTCGACCTACAACGTCATGGAAGTCGATGGCAAGGTCGTGCACCGCCAGGAGGTCGGTGGGGACGCCGTACGGACCGAGATCAAACTGGAGGGAGGCAAGAAGGTGCCTTTCAAAATCACTTATTTCACCAAGCAGGCCAACGGTTTGGGCTGGATCGTCCGCTTGGACGTTCCCGGGGCCCTCTCGACCATGGTGAAGTTCAAGGGGATGTATCCCTACCTGATCGACGAGAACAGGCAATGGAAGGCACGCGACGACGTTTGGTACCGCGGAGTGGTGACGGCGACGGGCAACCGGCCACTTGGAGTCGCCGGAGGACGAATCGGCCCGGAAATCGGCTTTGGCCATGCCGTTGGCAACCACATTGATGAGCCGGTTCTCATCCTCAAGACCTCGCAGGGCAACCGTTCCCTCTCTTGGGACTTTCTCACCCCCGGAAGCAAACAGTTTGAATATAAGGGAAAGATTTATGCCGGGTACAAGGAGTCCCCCCTCTCCTGGGACAAAGGCACCACGCCCAAACCCATTAACTGGTATGCCGGCAAGCAGTACGACGATTGCTTCGGGGCAGCCCACGAGGTGCTGGACAATTTCGACAAGCAGTTTCCGCACTGGAAGGGCAGGGGATACGAGATCGAGGGCTTCGCTTGGTGGCAGGGCGACAAGGATCGTTACAACGATGGCCACGCGATCCAATATGAGAAAAACCTAGTCCGCCTCATCAAGACGCTACGCATGGAATTCAAGGCGCCTAAGGCCAATTTCGTCGTGGCGACTCTCGGGCAAACCCCGAAGGATGCTCCGCCCAGTAATGACAAGTTGATCTTGGACGCCCAGTTGGCCGTCGACGGGACGATCGGCAAATACCCCGAGTTCAAGGGGAACGTCGCCACTGTCTACACTCACCCGCTGAACCAGGGCGGAGCCTCCAATAGTCATTACAACGGAAACGCCCAGACCTACATGGACGTCGGGGTCGCCATGGGCGAAGCGATGGTTCGGCTAATTAAATTGAATGAATAATCAGCGATGAAGATGAAACTACAAAATGCATTCCACATCGGATTGATTCTTCTGGCTCTCGGCGCCGCAAGCCTCGGCTTGGCCAAGGAAGAGGAACTTGTCACTCTTACACAAGCCGGGCAGGAAATCGAAGCCCATTACGTCAAGCAACTGGAGGGCCTGCGGGCTCGCTTGACCAAGGAGATTCCCTTCGATCCCGCCCCCACCACCGAGGAGGCCCGAGACAAGAAATTCGATTTCCCCGAGGTTGAAATCGGCAAGGACAAGAAAGACGATGACCATTCCCTCGAGGAACTGTTCACTGAGGAGGAAGAACCGGGCAAAGAGGCTCCCACGCAGGAAGAAAAAATGGCCTTCTACATGACCAGCGACAAATTGGATGATCTCTTGGTCAAGTTCATCGTCCTGCTCGACGCCACCCCTCGCGGTCTCGCGGAATTCGGACAGCAAAGCAAGGAGCATCTTGCCGTTGTCGAACGCCTGCTTTCGAACCCTGAACTGATGAAGCGAATGCTCATTGCCGACGGCGCCCAAGCCAAACGGATTCGACACGGCTATGGTCCCGCCCGTTTCGGTGAGGCCATGCAGATCTACGAGCAAATTCTCAAGACAAGCTCGAAATCCAAAAGCGGAATCCTCAACCGACTTGCTTTGGCCATTGCCCTCGAGCACGCCCTACCCGTCAAACAGACCAATCCTATTGCCTTGAAAGACGCCCCCGAAACCGTCGACCCGGTCAAGCGCTACCTGCATTACGAGAAGGCCTACCTGGACGGGGAACTGGACCCGACCTTCAAGAACTTGTCGGTTTGGAGTCTCCGCATGGTGGTCAATGGGGACGAACCGGACGAGACCTTGGCTTGGGGGCGACGCATGCTGCGCAACTTCAGGCCCGACCACATCTACGAATCGAACTTCGGCTGGCGCTACGTCGGGGTCGTAAGCTCGAACGTCAAGTACGGCTCGGGTGACGTTAAGTACGACAGGCCCGAACTGCAAAAGTACCAGAATATTCTCATGAACGGAGGGATTTGCGGACGGCGGGCCTTCTTCGGCCGCTTCATCCTGCGCTCCTTCGGGGTTCCTACCACGGCTCGCCCTAGCCGCGGCCACGGGGCACTTGCCCGCTGGACGCCTGGTGGTTGGTGCGTCAACCTGGGACCAGGATGGGGGTCCGGTTGGACCGCCACGCGCTATCGCAAGGATTTGGACTTCCTCGCCAGCTCCAAGGCACGCAAAAACAAGAAAGCATTCCTCGAGGTCAAGAGAGCTCAATGGATTGGCGACGTCTTCACCGAGAAAAGAATTTACGGGGACAACGACCAGAGCCTTCAGTTCAACAGTCTCGTGAAATTGAAACCTGATTTTTGGAATGGCTTGGCCCTGAACGCTCAACGCAAAATCATCAAGGATTTGAAGGAGGTTACCCTGGAAGCTCTTGGAGAGGAGCTGGGCGAATCAAACAAGGCAACGATTGCCCAGCAAGTAATCGCGACACCCGTTGATCCGAAGGAACAAAAGATCGTCTATTCTGCAAACGGTTCGATCTCGATTCCCTCGGTCGCCTTCGGCAAAACTTCGGAAAATGCACGCGAGGTCCTTTCCATGAAGAGCTTTGGGGGAGGCATGCAAATCTTTCTCCCCCGCTTCTCCCCCGAAGGCCTTACCGTTATGCGTGGCGGCACCTGGAAGGGAGATGCCCATGCTTGCGCATCTGGCAAGCGGATGCTCAGCGGCGGCTACGGCAGGTATGAGAATTGGGGCTTGAGAGCCGCAATGACCCCGCCGGAGGGCAAGAAACCAACCAAGGAACTTACCCTCGATTTGGGGGACGGCGTGACCATGGAGTTCATTTACGTAGAACCGGGCACCTTCGTAATGGGTGGAGAGAACGAAAAGGAGGGTCGGTTCGAATGCGTGGAGGTACCCAGGCACGTAGTGGGTCTGACCAAGGGCTTTTACCTCGGCAAGTATGAGGTGACACAGGCCCAATACCAAGTGGCCATGGGATCGAACCCCAGTCGCTCGACCAAGAATCCCGACTGTCCGGTCGACAATGTCTCCGAGCCCGATGCTCTCCAGTTTTGCATCCGGGTCAGTGAGATCGCCGACGTCGAAGCAAGGCTTCCCACCGAAGCCGAGTGGGAATACGCCAGCCGGGCCGGGCAAAAAACCAAGTGGTTCTTCGGCGAGGATCCTTCCAGGATTGGGGACTACGCATGGTTCAAAGATAACGCGGGTGGCAAGTCTCACCCCGTTGGACGGAAAAAGCCAAACCCTTGGGGCTTTTACGATATATACGGAAACGTTTGTGAGCGTATCTCCGACAAATACCACAAGGATTACTATGCAAATAGCCCGAAGACGGATCCGACGGGCCCCAAACAGGCGATCAAATCTCGCTTCGGATATAAAGTGACCGCTTCAAGAGCGGGCAAGTATTCCCTCGGAGCCAAGGTGGTCACCGCCAACTATGACCAGCGGATCAAGGTTTCGGCCAACGAGGGCCAGGAGGTCGCCATGAAAATGCCTTTCACCGAAGGAATCTGGCAAAGCTCGCAACCCGTTGAGATCACCCTCGTCAAAGGAGAGAACGTTCTTAACTTCTGGCGCGACGAACCTCCCCAAAAAGGCGTGGCGATCAAGGAGTTCACACTCACGCCACTCAAGTAAATGGATCATTCTGAAAATTCAGAATAACTCCAAAGCAACAGAAAACACGAAATGGATCTTATCTTCTCAGTGATCTCCTGGGGAATGCCCCCCCAAGTCGTGTCGTACTTACCAAGCTAAAATGGATTGGATCGCTTGCCATTTGCCTTCGTTTGTTTTCAGAAAGCCATTGTTCACTTGTTACGCTCTCCTCTTTGGACAAATTACGTTTGCGGAGGATCCGATTTCAAGTCCGTCGATAGACCCGGTCGCCCTTCAGGAGCAAGCGACGCGTGCGTTGAATACTTATTGCGTTACTTGTCACGGCCCGGAGAAACAAAAGGGTGACCTGCGACTGGATGCACTCGAGACAATCGACCCGGTGGATCTCCAGGACCTGTATGCCAACATGCAGGAAGCCATCCAGCTCGGAGAAATGCCACCCGAGAAAGCCAAGCAACCCAAGCAACCCGAAAAAAAGGTTCTATTGCATTGGTTGGAAAGTCAACTGGCCGGCAAGGCGGCCAAGGCGCTTGCCGAGAAGCTCGCGCGGTTCGAGTACGGCAACGTGGTTTCTCATGAAGATTTATTTTCGGGTAAGTACGCGGACCTGCCTGGGTACACCTTGGATCGCAGATGGTTAATCAGTGAGTTTATCTTCAACGAGAAAATCAATCGCTTGCTCAATTACCGCCCAACCCGGAAGATCTATGGGACTACGTATCAGGTGCAGGGAGACAGCGGAGTTCATTGGAGCCCCAAAACGGAGCATGGAAACAAGTTCCGAAGAACCATCACAAACCCGTTTTTATTACCGGAAAAAGTAGGTGTCCGCTACAGTTCGCGCAAGCGTCTGACGACCGGCCATCTATTGACAATGGTGGGAAACGCCAAGCGGGTTGCGGGGCATATGTCGTCCGCATCCATCACGAAGGCGCACTACCCGGCGACCTACGCATTGATGAAGGTCGAACTGGAGCAACGCGAAACCCTCCGTTCCCGCGAGAACTTCCTCAAGACCTATTCCTTCATGACCCGGTTGCTCGAAGACATCTATGGCGAAGAACATGAGGAGCTTCTGCCAAAGGTCGTTCGACAAGAAATCCCCTACCCCGGGCCACCGAAACATCAGGCCAAAGGCATTCAAAAGCGGCATGAAAACCTCGAATTTTTAGGTCGGTTCGACCGCGAGGATATCCGGGCCATCCTTCGGGGAATCACGACCTACAAACAAACCGAATACAAGGTCGAGGAAATCACCGAAAAATCCGAATCGGACAACAAAGGCAACGCCGTTTGGGCGCCTTACAGCGAAGCCAACCTTGCGGAATACAACCACATCATCGAGCAATGCGAAAGGGATTGGTTTTTGGAAGGCGTCACCGACTACCGCGTAGAGAACCGCATCACGACCATGAAACTGTTCTACGACACATGGGACATGAACAGGCTCTATCCCCATATCAAAAAAGGGAACTATTCCGAACCGAAGTACGCTCCGCTCAACAAGGCCGAAATGGACGTCATCACCAAGGCCATCAAGAAAAACCGCAAGC
>PBLJ01000002.1 GCA_002721705.1 Opitutia bacterium | reverse complement strand
CGATCACTCTAAACGCCAATGGCGGTGGATCGGTTACAGGGGCGGGTTCTTATGATCAGGGTAGTGATGCAAACATAATTGCCATTCCCCATATGGGTTATTTCTTCGATTCGTGGACAGGGAGTGGAATTGCTGATGCAAGCAGTGCTTCCACCACCGTTCGAATCACGGGTGATCAGAACATCTCCGCGAGTTTCACCCCAATTATTTATGATCTAAACCTAAGTATTGGTTTGGGAGGGTCGGTGGATGGAAATGGATCCTATGCCTATGGGTCTGATGCCAACCTGTTGGCCACGCCAGATCCGGGTTACTTGTTCAGTGCGTGGACGGGGGATTTGAATTCATCGGATGCGAACGTCACAGTGACCGTGAGCGGTGATCTGGAAATCAATGCCACCTTCACACAAGACCTGAACGATAATGATGACGACAACCTGACCAATTACGACGAACTGGTCACGTACTCGTCAAATCCGGACAACAACGATTCCGATGGGGACGGACTGGCCGATGGGGTGGAGGTCTCGGTTGGGCTCGACCCAACGGTGGCTCATACGGATTTGATGAATCTCTTCGCAGCCCGAGAATTGGCGGCCCGCCAAAGGGGAATTGATGAGGGGAATGCCAGCGGACAGGCCCTGGTGGTCGCCAACCCAAGCGCTTATTCCTTGGTCACCGAGGTGGATAAGAACGCGAGCGATGCCGTTGCCTATGCCGATGGCTTGGCGGAGGGGAACTCGACCGGCAAGGGGTACGTGGTGACCAATAATTTACTCTTTGCCTTGTACACTCAGTCCTTCAAGGATGCGATGGACTTGGGTGCCTACCTCCAGGGAAAACTTGACGGGGAACCACTGGGGCGCGACTACGTTCAGAACAATCCGCATCTATACGAGCTGGTTTCCCTGACCGAGCAGGCGATGGCTCTGGTCGATGAAAACGCGAGCGGCATTGCGGAGGGTAACTCCTCGGGTATCGATGCCGTGAAGGCTTCGCCCACTCTTTACGGCTTGTTTACGGAAGCGGAGGTGAACGCCAGCAAAGTGGTTTCCCACGGAGAGGGCGTGGTTGAAGGCAATGCGACCGCAATCGCGGACGTCTCGGCCCGCCCGCGGGATTATTCCTATTTTTCGCTCGAGGAAGTGGAGGCGGGGTTGGTTGTCTTGCGATCCACTTTTCTCGCGAAGGGGAGCGCGGATGGGGTGAAGGAAGTGGAGGCGGACCCGAATGCGTTTACGCTTTTCACGACAGAGCAATACGACAAGTCAGGGAATGATGCTTATGGCAGCGGGTTTTCCCATGGAGAGGCGAACGGTACTTCCTACACATTGAGTAATCCACGAAGCATGGGTTTGTACAGGGAGAGCGAGGTGAAGGCGAGCGAGACGGTCCGTTTTGATGAGCAATACCTTTCCGGTCACAAGAAGGGTATGGATGACAAGTTGGCGGAAATACGTTCGAATTTCGCGAAGTACGGTCTAGCCAAGGCGGCTCGCATAAGCGACTTGGTCCAGCGACCCTACACCCCGGGATGGTATTACCAACCCGAGTGGGGCTGGATGCTGAGCAACAAGGATGTCTTTCCTCACGTATATCGGGCGGGTAACGATCAAGTCGAGCGGGGTTGGATGGAGGCGATGCAGTTGGAGGATTTGCCAGCAGGATCTTTTTACGATTCTTCGATTCAGAAGTGGTTTTATCTTGGTTCGGGAAAATAAATCATAAAAAATCGTTCGGCTTTTGTTCCGTTCTAGGTTGCCCAAATCCGAAAATCTCTTTTTTTCGATATTCGAATCTTTATCAATTGTCTTTTGTCTTCGTGTATCCGGTAGCCGTATTTCTCCTTCTGTTTGTTAATTGGATCGTCCTTTCAGGGAAGTTCGATGCGTTCCATTTGGGCTTGGGTGTGCTGTCCTGCCTGATCGTAACGATTCTCTCCCAAGACTTGCTCTATCATGACCGGACGAAGGGTTTGAAAGCCCGGTTGCTCGAGGCTTGGGCATTCATCCGATACCTTCCTTGGATCATTTGGGAAGTGGTCAAGGCAAACCTCCATGTTCTCAAGTTGGCCGTCACCCAAAAGGGATATGAGGAAATGTCGCCCCGGGTGGTCACCTTCGAGACCTACTTGAAGACGGATTTTGCAAAGTTCGTTCTGGCCAATTCGATTACCCTGACCCCGGGTACGATAACGATGCTCATTCGGGGGGACGTCTTCCACGTTCATACGATGAGTCAATTTCTGGAAGATGATTTGTTGACCGGCGCGATCGAGCGTAAGGTTGCCGAAGTTTTCGAGCCGGAGGTTTTGAAAAAGGCATGACCGAATATTTTCCACTGATCATGGGCGTTGCCCTCTTTATTCTGATGATACCCGTGCTGTATCGGATTTGGGTCGGGCCGACCGGATTCGACCGGATTCTCGGGGCGAACGTGATCGGAACGAAAACCGCCGTTCTTCTCGTGATTATCGGTGCGGTCTATGACCGGGTTGATATGTTCGTGGACTTTGCGATCGCTTATGCTTTGCTTAACTTCGTGAGCGCGATTGTGGTGTCCCGCTACTTGAACCGAACGATTTCCCTGAAGGAGATGGAAGCCAGGGAGAAAAAGGCGAAGGCGTGAGCATGAATGGTTTTCAGTTCATCGCGGCAAGCGCCGGTTCCGAGGGAGGATCACTCTTTCCCCTTCACTTGTTCGGTATGTTCTTGGGTTTTTTGGGTTTGATCTTTTTTCTGGGCACGGCGGTCGGGATGATGAGGTTTCCTGATTTCTACACCCGGATGCATGCGGCGGGCAAGGGGGACACACTTTCCACGATGCTCATGCTGACCGGGTTCGCTTTGGTCACGATGGAAGACTTCTCCTTGGGAAGCTGGCTCTTGTTCGTCAAGATCATGGGTGTCGTGCTTTTCATCTTTCTGTCCACGCCGACCAGTTCCCATGCCCTCATGCGGGCGGCGTTCGAGGATGATGAGATGCCCATGACGGAGGAGGACTTGAAAAAGTCAAGGAAACGGGGGAAGAAGAAATAGGATGGGACTGGAATTATTCAACACCTTCATTTTGTTGCTCCTCGTGGCGGCTGCGCTCGTTGCCCTCAAGGTCAGGGATTTGATCACGGCATCGGTGGTCTTCGGGATCTACAGTTTTCTCATGTGCTTGCTTTGGGCGGAGATGGGAGCGGTTGACGTCGCGTTTACCGAGGCTGCCGTCGGTGCGGGAATCAGTACGGTCGTATTGGTTGCTACGGTTTTCAATCTTAAGAGAAAGTCATCGGATTGATGAAGGCTGCAAGCATGGTCCCGGTCTTTCTGGTTGGATTCCTGCTCGTCTTTGCGGCCACGGATTTTCCCGAGTGGGGAAATCCTCAATCCCCCGCATCGGATTCTCCGGTCTCCTCTCATTTCATTGGCAAAACGGGGGTGGATACCGAGGTGCCCAACATGGTCACCGCAGTACTTGCCGATTATCGTGGTTTTGACACCATGTTCGAGACCGTGGTCGTTTTCATAGCCGGGATGGCAGTCTTGGCAATTCTCAAGAATTCGGTCAAGAAGGGATCGGTCAGGCGGGATCACGAAGTGGATGCGGAACCTGATCTGATCGTGACCAATATGGTCCGCCTTATTGTTCCTGTCATCCAAATCTTTGCCTTTTACGTCCTTGCCCACGGACACGTCAGCCCGGGTGGCGGGTTCCAAGGGGGAGTGATCATGGGAGCGAGCTTTATTTTGATCGCGCTTTCATGGGATTTGGAAACAGCTCTTGCCCGCTTTTCCTTGAACCGTTGCATGGGAGTGGCGGCCGCCGGGATTCTCATCTATGCGGGAATAGGAATTTTCTCGATGTTTTTGGGCGGGGAATTTCTCGACTATGCCGAATTGGAACGGGTTCTTCCCGTATCCCGTGAGATGGCTCGGTATCATGCCATGCTGGGGGTTGAGATCGGGGTCGGTTGCACCGTCACCGCGATCATGTTCGCTCTCTATGCCAACCTCTCTTCGGAGGGAAAACTCGAAGGCGGTCTTTGATCTCCAGATTCTTGCAAGATGTTTGAAGACGGAGCCATCTTAAACGAGTTGTTCTTGGAGCGACTGAATTACCTGATCTACGTGGTTCTGCTCCTGATCGGGTTGTATGCCATGATCGCAAAGAACAACTTGATTAAGAAGCTGATCGGGATGTCGGTATTTCAAACCGCGATCATTCTCTTCTACGTCTCGATCGGAGTAAAGGAGGACGCGACCATTCCGATTTACTTGCCCGAGCACGATCCGCACGGCGAGCATGCTCATGCCCGAGGGGGACCGGAGGCTCTTTCCCGGGGACAGGTTGCGACCTATGCAAATCCGCTCCCTCACGTCCTGATGCTTACGGCAATCGTGGTGGGCGTGGCCACGCTTGGTTTGGCCCTCGCTGTCTCCCTGCGAATTTATCAAGGCTACGGTACGATCGAGGAGGATGAATTGCTGGTCAAGCTTGAGCGTGAGGACGCGCGGACCCGAAAGGCGGAATTTCCCGTCGCTGACAGTCCGAAAGTGGAATCCAAAAGGAAACCGGTTGCCAAGCGGGTTTCCAAGACTGGGAAATCGAAGAAATGATGGAGAATGCAATAGCTTGGATTTTCATCTTTCCGCTCTTCGGGTCGGTCTTTTGCGCATTGCTTGGCATGGCAAACCGGAAAGTTTGCTACCCGATCTCCGTACTTTCCATGGTTGGGGCATTCTGGGCCGGGGTCGAGACCCTCATGCAAGCGGTCGGGTCGTCTTCGCATGAAGTGTCTTACATTTTCGGCGGTTGGACTCTGGATTCCTATCCTCGAGGGGTGGGGATCGAATTCCGGGCGGATTTGCTCGGGGCCCTCATTACTCTGGTCGTTCTTGGAGTGGGTTTGCTTGTTTCAATCTATTCCAAGCTCCCCACCGAGGAGGAGACGCCTGGCAAGGAACCGCTTTTTCATTCCCTTTTTCTACTCCAGATTACCGGTTTGGCCGGAATTTGTCTGACGGGGGATGCCTTCAACCTGTACGTATTGATCGAGGTCGCCGCGCTGACTGGGTATGGGTTGATCGCCATTGGTTCCAACCGGGCGGCCGCCGCCACCTTCAATTACGTCATTTTAGGCACCATCGGGGCCTCCCTCTACCTGCTCGGGGTCGGTTACGTATACATCACGACAGGAACTCTCAACATGGTCGGGATCCATGACGCAATCATGGCACCCGAAAGCAAATTGGCCGCTTCCGCGAGCATGCAGGTCGCGTTCGTACTGATCTGCCTGGGTATCTTGATCAAGATGGCCTTCTTTCCCTTCCATGCATGGTTGCCCAATGCGTATTGCCATGCCCCGACCACGACTTCCTGCTTGCTTGCTCCGCTCGTGACCAAGGTCATGATTTACGTGATGATTCGAATCGTACTGACCGCATTCGGGGTTGATTTTTCCTTCGAATCGACCCTTTGGGCAAAGGTCTTGCCATGGTTGGTCGTGGTGGCGATCGTTTCCGCGGCGGTGATGGCCTTGGCCCAGCGCGAGATCAAGCGAATGCTTGCTTATCTGATCGTTGCCGAGGTCGGTTACATGGTCGGTGGGGTTTGGGTTTACAACTACTATGGCATGATCGGATCGATCTTTCACATCATTAGTGATGCCTGCATGACGCTCTGTCTTTTTCTTGGAGCCGGTTTAATCCTGCGAAAATGCAAGACGACGAATTTCGACGGTTTGCGTGGTCTTTTCTCGAAAATGCCACTGACCATGACCGGGTTCTTCATTGGTGGCTTTTCCATTATCGGGCTTCCTCCCACCTGCGGCTTTTTCAGCAAGTGGTATTTGATCACCGGAGCCATGGTATCCGAAAGGTGGGAGTATCTGTTGGCTCTTCTGTTCTCGACCATGGTCATGGTGGTCCTTTTCTTCCGCATGATCGAGCGCATTCATCTGGCCGTGAGCGAGAGTGGAGAAAACCTCGGGAAAGGACATGGGGATCTTGGATTAACGGATGAGCAAACCCGGTTTTCCGAAGGTCCGCTCACGATGCTCGTTCCTCTCCTCCTCGCTGCCGGGGTCGTTCTCGTAATCGGGATATATAATCAGGACGTCGTCAACCAGATCGAAATCTTTCTCGACAATCTTCCCCACGATGCTGATTTACCAAAGGAGGCGGTAGGCAAATGACCGACCCGTTGATCATCGAGGATATCCGTCCCTTTTTGGCTTTTTTGGTTCCGTTGGTCGGTGTCTTTGGAATTGCCTGGGCGGGTGATGGACGAGAGAACTTGCGCGAAACCTTTACCTTCATCGCCGCGGTTTTGCAGGCAACCATTGTCTTGTCGATGGTTCCAACCGTTTTGGGCGGGGCCATTTTCGAATATCACGTTTGGCAGATCTTTACAAACGTTCCCCTGCTCCTGCGCGTGGACGGTCCGGGTTTGCTTTTCGCTTCCGTCGCATCGGTCCTCTGGATCGCAACCACGCTCTATGCCATCGGATACATGCGCGGTTTGCACGAACATGCCCAGACGCGCTTCTACTCGTACTTTGCGATATCCCTTTCGGCAACGATGGGTGTGGCTTTTTCGGCCAACCTGCTGACAATCTATTTCTTTTACGAAATGCTCTCCGTCTCCACCTTTCCTCTTGTTACTCACATGCAGGACAAGGAGGCCCGAACGGGCGGACGGACCTACCTCGGGTATTTGCTCTTCACTTCTCTTTGCCTCCTGCTTCCCGCTCTGAGTTGGTGCTACGTTTGGTTGGATGGCGGTCAAGTCACGATGGATTTTCTCGGCGACACCGGAAAAGTCGGCGCATTCGGACCGACTGCTCAGATCATTCTTCTCCTTCTCTTCACATTTGGTTTTGCCAAGGCCGGGATCATGCCTTTCCACTCTTGGTTGCCCGGGGCAATGGTTGCGCCTACGCCCGTCTCGGCCCTCTTGCATGCCGTTGCGGTGGTCAAGGTCGGAGTCTTTTGCCTTTATCGGGTTTACGCCGACCTCTTCGGGTTCGACGTCCTTCGCTCTCTGTCCGGGGAGCATTGGATGATCGTGATCGCGTGCGTCACCATATTGATTTCATCGCTCATCGCGCTTTCGCAGGACAACCTCAAGCGCCGGCTGGCTTTTTCCACCATCGGTCAGTTGGGATACGTTGCCCTTGGGGTGACCTTGGCCACCGAGAAAGGCGCTGGAGGGTCCGTCCTGCACATTGCGATGCATGCCTGTGGCAAGATTACCCTGTTCTTTTGCGCGGGTGCGATCTTCGTCGCAACGGGCAAGAAGTACGTCAGCGAACTTCGCGGCTTGGGCAGGAAGATGCCCATCACCATGGGGGCATTCATGATCGGCTCGCTCAGCGTGATCGGGTTGCCACCCCTCGGCGGGTTCGTGAGCAAGTGGTACCTTGCCTTGGGGGCGCTTGACCGTGATGCGCTTTGGGTGGTGGTGGTCCTGCTGGTCAGTTCCCTGCTCAACGTCTTCTATCTTCTCCCGGTTGCAGTGACCGCCTTTTTCCGAACCGAGGAGACGGACAAGGATTCCGGAATCAAGGAGGCTCCGTGGCCCTGTGTCGTTCCCCTTGCTCTGACCGCTCTCGGATGTTTCGTCCTGTTCTTTCTTTCCGGTCCACTTTTGCGTTTGGCGGGAATTGGTGAATGATTTGAATTTCAGGAAAATGACAGACAACAAGAAAAAATCTAAGGAAGCCAAGCAATGGCTTGATGAACCCCGGAACGTTTCCTTGTTCCTCAAGGTTTTCTTTTGGCTTTGCGGGATTTGCCTGTTGGCGGACTTGATTTTTTCAATAGGTTGGCACAAACATCATGCATTTGCAGACGACTCCCTAACCGAGGGGATGGAGGCACTGCCTACTTTTTACGGAATATATGGTTTCCTCGCTTGCGTGGCGTTGATACTGGTCTCCAAAATGATGCGCAGCGTCGGCAAAAGGAAGATTCTCATGCGAGAGGAGGATTATTGGGAAAAATGAACCTCATGACACTAGCATCTGGCGCCGATCTGGGGGCTCATCCGGCCATGGCCCTGATCATTGGGGGAATTCTTGCGGCCTTCTTGAGAGGGCGCGCCGCTTCTCTATTTCTCGTCCTTGCTCCCGTCTTGGGCCTTTGGTTCGTTTGGACGCTTGAGGTCGGGGACTCTTCGACGATCGTTCTGTTCGGACAAGAGATCCAAGGCGTTTTCGTCGATCGTCAGGCCAAGCTTTTTGGCTATCTCTTTCATTTGGCAGCTCTGATTGCCGGCATATATTCCTTTCACTTGCGCGATCCTTGGCAGGTGTCCATGGGTTTGCTTTACGCCGCGACTGCGGTGGGGGTGGCTTTTTCAGGAGATATGCTTTCCCTCTTCTTGTGGTGGGAGGGATTGGCGATCACCTCGGTTTTCCAAATTTGGTGTCGCAGGACGGAAAGATCCGAGCAAGCCGGTTTCCGCTACTTGTTCTTTCACATTTCTTCAGGCTTGCTTTTGCTTGCCGGCATTGTCTTTCGCTATCACGAGGAAGGCGAGAAGGCGTTCGCGCTCGATTCGTTGACCAACGCTTTGGAATCCGGGGACGTCGGCGCCGTCCTTATCTTGCTTGCGATCGGAATCAAAGCCGCCTTCCCAGGCTTGCACGTTTGGCTGAAGGACGGATACGCGGAAGCCACCGCGACCGGACCGGTTTGGCTTTGCGCTTTCACGACCAAGGCGGCGGTCTGCATGCTGGCCCGCCTTTTCCCCGGGGCTGACGTTCTCATGGTGGTCGGAGTTTCCATGGCGATGTTCCCGATCTTTTTTGCCGTGATCGAGAACGACCTTCGTCGCGTGCTTTGCTACAGCAAGATTAATCAGATTGGATTTATGGTCGTGGGGATCGGGATTGGTACCGAATTGGCGATGGATGGCGCCATCGCTCACGTGTTTACCCACGTTATCTACAAGGGCTTGCTCTTCATGAGCATGGGCGCGGTCCTCTTGAGACTCAAAGAAATCAGGGGCTCCGAACTGGGCGGATTATACAAGAGCATGCCTTGGACAACCGGATTCTGCATAATTGGAGCGGCCTCCATCTCAGCTTTCCCCCTTTTCAGCGGATTCGTGAGCAAATCGATGATCATGGTCGAAGCGGCCACGCAGGGGCACCACCTTCTTTGGTTTCTTTTGCTCTTTGCCGCTGCCGGAGTGGTTGAGCACGCAGGCATCAAGGTTCCATACTTTGCATTCTTTTCCCACGACTCGGGACTGCGTCCCAAGGAAGCCCCGGTGAACATGCTCATCGCAATGGGAATTTCTTCCTTCCTCTGTATCTTTCTCGGCTGTAACCCAGCTTGGTTGTACGAGCTATTGCCTAACAAGGCGCTGATGTCCGACGGCTCAGTCTACTACCCATACGACTTCACTCACGTTATCAATCAGACGCAACTTTTGCTCTTTGCAATGCTTGCGGTGACCTTTCTCATGCTACGCAAGGCTTATCCTCCGGAGACTCGTTCGATCAATTTGGACGTTGATTGGTTCTACAGAAAGGGTGGGCGAATCTTCCTCAAGTCGATGTCTCTATTTTGGAACCGGCTGAACGAACGGGCTCATTCCTTTTTCATCGGCAAGGTGGTCGGTGCAGTCACCGAATTTACCAAGGCCGGTCATGTCCGCGTCCTCGAGTTTCTTTCCGATCCGATGCATGAATTGGGACTTCTCGGGACGGATACGAAAGCGAAGGCAAAGAACAAGCTCAGCAAGAGGACCGGACTGGGGCTTCATCAGGTAGGACTGACCGCTCTCTTCGGGATTCTCTTCCTTGTCGGATTTCTGATCCTTGCCCTTTATTGAGGCTGAAGATACCTTTAAAATCGATCAAAATTCTTGCTTCTGCAAAAAGTTGGTGGTTAATTTGATGTGTGTGGAAGAAATGGTGGAAAGCTCTCTCGCTTGCTTGTCTTGCGTGTTTTGGGTTTGCGTCGTGTCAATTAGTTGAACGGGACGCGAATTACATAGCGAAGGAAAAGGTCTGGGCGAAGATCAGCAGGGAGGCCCCGGGCATGGGGTTGGAACCCAAGTTCGTTTATGCGATCTGTCATGCGGAGAGCAGTCTGAATGCAAATGCGGAGAGTTCGGTAGCCCGCGGGATGATGCAATTGACGGAACCCGCATGGCAGGACGTTACCGATTTGCACTACAGGCAAGCCTTTGACTGGGAGACGAACATGGAGGTGGGGATGCTTTACCTGCAAAGGTTGAAGCGTATGCTTGAGAAGCAGAAGGTTTTTTCCTATACGCGCTTGGCGGCAAGCTATCGATATGGATTTGCTGCCCTGCGAAGAGAAAAGTTTATGGTCAGCCGCATGAAGACCCCGGTCAATCGAATCTACAGAAAGTTGTTTGCCGGGGAATTGGCGCCGGTCCCTCCTCCTGACTGAGCGGGTCATGGGGGCGAAAAGCGAAGTCAAGAGAAGGGAGCGGGGGTCTCGGCCCTTGGAACCGCCTGCTTCCTTCGAGAGCGAATTGAGTGCGTTTTTGGCATGGGCTCAACTGGAGAAGGGATTGGCTGGAAATACGATCGTTTCCTACGAGGCCGATTTGATCCAGTGCACGACGAACCTGTCCGGGCAGGGTGTGGAGAATTGGAGGGGCGTTCGACTGGAGCATCTTTCCAACTGGCTGTCTTCCCTCACCGAAGATGCCTATGCGGTGGCCAGTTTGTCACGCAAGCTCTCGGCCGTCCGCATGCTGGCCAAGTACTTGGTGGGGGAGGGTGTTCTGAAGGAAGACTTTACCGAACTGATGGCCAACCCCAAGAAGCGCCGTTATTTGCCGGATTGCCTGACGATCGAGGAGACGGAGCGCTTTCTTTCCGCTCCCGACTTGAACACGCCCTTGGGAAAACGCGACCGGGCGCTTTTCGAGTTGATGTACGGAAGTGGATTGAGGGTGTCCGAGATATGCGTAATTCCAATGACTGCGATCGATCCGGAGGAAGGATTTGCCCGGGTATTTGGAAAGGGATCCAAGGAACGGGTCGTCCCGGTCGGAAGGCATGCCTGCGAGGCCATCCGGAATTATCTTCACGGAGGTCGTCCCCAATTGGTCAAGGATGGAACGGGTGGCGAGTTGTTCCTTAGCATGCGGGGGAAGGGAATTTCCCGAAAGATGGTTTGGGTCTTGGTCAAGGATTATGCCCGAAAGGCGGGTATCGAGAAGAACCTGAGCCCACACGGCTTGCGGCACTCGTTTGCTACCCACTTGCTGATGGGAGGGGCGGACGTTCGCGCGGTGCAGGAAATGCTTGGGCATGCGGATGTTGGAACAACTCAGATTTATACCCAAGTGGAGGCGGAACGTTTGCTTGACGAGCATACGAATTTCCATCCTTTGGCTCAATCGGAGGCGTAAAAAAACAATCTTTTTTCCAACGTGCGCAAAATAAGGTTGAAAGGATTGAGGATGCACCTTCTTTAAGATGTCCTCGTGAAGGTAACGGTTTTTGTTTCACCCAAGACAACGGTCTTGGATCCTCAAGGCGCCGCGGTTGAACAAGCGATGAAAAGCTTGGGCCACGAAACGGTTGAAAGTGTGCGGGTCGGCAAGACCGTGACTTTCGAGATGTCCGGGGAAGATTCTCCCGAGGTGCGAAGCAAACTGGATGAACTTTGCGATGGTTTGCTGAGCAACCCGGTGATCGAGGATTATCGTTTCGAGATTGAGGAAGGGTGAAGATCTTCCGCTACCTGGATCAAGCCGGAACCATGGGTTTCGGTCGCTTTGACGAGCAAGGCCAGACATTCCTCATCCTCAAAAAGGATGATGGAGATTTTGAGGCAACCGATCAAAGGATCACTCCCTTTCGCCTGCTTACGCCAATTGATTTCAGGTGCATCTACGCAGTGGGGCTCAACTACAAGGCGCATGCGGAGGAGTCCGGCCAGGAACCGCCGAAGTATCCGATGATTTTCATGAAGGCGCCCACCTCGATTCAAAACCCCGGAGACCCAATCGTCCTTCCGCGTTTTCTCAGGAGTGACAGGGTTGATTACGAGGGTGAACTGGGCGTGGTCATCGGGCGGCCCTGCAAGAACGTGAAGCCCGAGGATGCGCTGACTTACGTCCTGGGCTATACTTGCGTCAACGACGTGAGCGCCCGGGATTGGCAGAAGGACAAAGGGGGCGGACAATTCTGCAGGGGAAAGAGTTTCGATACCTTTTGCCCCTCCGGCCCTTGCCTTGTCACCGCCGATGAAATTCCCGATCCTTCCAAATTGACCATCCGTACGTTCGTCAATGAGGACAAGATGCAGGAATCCTCGACCGACGACTTGATTTTTGACGTTCCCCACCTTATTTCCTTCCTTAGCGGGAGTACCACTCTCCTGCCCGGAACGCTTATCCTGACCGGGACACCTTCAGGCGTGGGGGATGCCCGTGATCCCCGCCGTTATCTCGTTCCGGGGGATGAAGTTACGGTCGAGATCGACGGAATCGGTATGTTAACCAACCCAGTGGTTGAGGAAACCTTTGAACCCCATGCGGAAGAACCGGAAGCAACCGAATAAAACCCTGATGATTTCATGAAAGTAGCAATCTTACAATTTCCCGGATCCAATTGCGATTGGGATGCCGAGCATGCCGTTCAGGACGTGTTGAACGTGCCGGCCAAGCGCGTATGGCACAAGTCCGGCCTGCCCGCGGAGACGGAAGCGGTGATCGTTCCCGGAGGGTTTTCCTTTGGCGATTACTTGCGCTGCGGAGCAATTGCCCGGTTTTCCCCGATCATGCTCGGTTTGAAAGAGTTTGTGGAGAAAGGCGGTCAAGTCTTGGGGATATGCAACGGGTTTCAAATTCTTTGCGAAGCCGGATTGCTCCCCGGGGCGCTGGTGCGCAACGACTGCATGGAATTTCGTTGCCTCAATCAATCCCTTCGGGTCGAGAATTCCAATGACCGCTTTAACCAAAGTAAATTTGGATCGGCGATTTCCCTGCCCATTGCCCACGGAGAAGGCAATTACCGGGCTGATGAAACGGTGTTGGCCGAATTGGAGGCAAACGCTCAGGTTCTCCTGCGCTATGAGGGAAACCCCAATGGTTCCATTAATGACATTGCGGGCATCCGAAACCAAGCGGGCAACGTATATGGCATGATGCCTCATCCTGAAAGGGCAGTTGAGCCCCATCACCCTTGTCAGGATGGGTTGCCTGTCCTCGATGCCTTTCTCGAGCCCATTCGAAAGAATAACCCGATCGAACTATCCGCGTCATGACCGATCAAGCCGTTACCAGCCTTCCCCCGAATCCCGATCCTTGCCTGAACGTCGAGATTACGCCCGAATTGGTTTCCCAGCATGGCTTGCTCCCGGAAGAGTATGAAAACGTTCTGCGGATTCTCGGGCGCGAGCCAAACCTCACTGAACTGGGAATCTTCTCAGTCATGTGGTCGGAGCATTGCTCCTATAAGAATACCCGCAAGCTTTTGCGCTTGTTCCCCACCGAAAAGGCGGACAAGGAAGCAATCGGACAAGTCTTGGTCAAGGCTGGAGAGGAGAATGCCGGGGTGATTGACGTTGGAGAAGGCTGGGGGGTTGCTTTCAAAATCGAATCACACAATCACCCCAGCGCGATCGAGCCTTTCGAGGGAGCCGCGACCGGGGTGGGCGGGATCGTTCGGGATATCTTTACCATGGGTGCACGCCCCGTGCTCCTTACCAATTCCCTCCGCTTCGGTTCGCTCGAATCACCTCAAGTCAAAAGACTTTTTCGGGGTGTGGTGAGCGGAATTTCTCATTATGGCAATTGTCTGGGCATCCCGAATATGGGTGGGGACGTTTACTTTGACGATTGTTACGAGGGCAATCCCCTGGTCAATGCCCTCTGCGCCGGCATACTCAGGCACGAAGACATTCAGCGTGGGGCCGCCACGGGTGTGGGCAATCCGGTTTACTACGTTGGGCCCGGGACGGGTCGGGACGGATTGGGCGGGGCAAGTTTTGCTTCCCGCGAACTGACTGAGGAGAGCGCAGAGGATCGGCCGGCCGTGCAAAAGGGGGATCCTTTCATGGAAAAGCTTTTGCTAGAGGCTTGCCTCGAGATGATGGCCATTCCGGGATTGGTCGTGGGCATTCAGGATATGGGAGCGGCGGGCTTGACCTGTTCGACGTGCGAGACTGCATCCCGAGGGAATTCCGGGATTGAGATTGATCTCGATCTCGTGCCCCAGCGCGAGACGGGGATGAATTCCTACGAGATTATGCTCTCCGAGAGTCAGGAACGCATGTTGGTGATCGTCAATCGGGGACGTGAGCGTGAGCTCGAGGAAGTCTTCGAAAAGTGGGATTTGCATGCCGCTAGAATCGGTGAGGTCAAGGAAGGGGATCGCATGGTCGTCCGGCAAAAGGGTGTGGTGGTGGCGGACTTGCCTGCAAAATCCCTCACCGACGAGGCCCCGATTTACGACCAACCGACTCAGGAACCCGCTCATGTTGCGCAGGCTCGTGAGTGGTCAATCGAGTCCGTTCCCGAATTGAAGGCCGACGGGGTGGGGGATGCCTTGGAGAAATTGCTCAAGCATCCGACAATCGCTTCGAAGAGATGGGTTTGGGAGCAGTACGATCATATGGTCATGTCAGGGTGCACAGTCGAACCGGGGAGCGATGCGGGTGTGGTTCGCTTGAGTATTGCAGGGATCGACAAGTACTTGGCCATTGCCAACGACTGCAACAATCGCTTCTGCTACCTCGATCCGTACAAGGGCGCCCAAATTGCTTTTGCCGAGTGCATGCGCAACTTGGCTTGTTCGGGAGCCAAGGCCTTGGCGGTCACGGATAACCTGAACTTTGCCAACCCGAACAAGCCGGAAACCTACCACATGCTGAAGGAATGCGTGACGGGGTTGGCGGACGCCTGTTCTTTCTTTGACGTTCCGGTCGTTGGCGGAAACGTCAGTTTGTACAATGAGCATGGCAAGGGTGCCATCGATCCGACACCGGTCGTTTCCATGGTCGGGTTGATCGAGAAGGCTGACGAGGTTACCCGAAGTTTTCTTTCGGGGGAGGGGGAATCGATTGTTCTTCTCGGTGGCCTTCCCCATGAACTTGGGGCCAGTTATTACCTGCAGACCCAATTCGGGAAGAAGGAGGGTCGGGTTCCCGAGATCGATTTGGAGAGTGAAAAAAAGGTTCAGGAGTTTCTACTTTCTCAAATTTCGCAGGGATCCGTACAGGCTGCGCACGATCTCTCCGAGGGTGGACTTTTGGTTGCCTTGGCCGAGATGCTTTTCGATAAAAACGAGATTGGAATGTCGCTAGCGATTGATTCCTTGGGAAATTCCGGACGATTGGATGCCTTGCTTTTTGGGGAAAGTCAGAGCCGGATTCTCGTTTCGGTATCGGATGAAGGTGAATTCATTCGCTCCGCCGAGCAAGCAGGTGTGTCTGCGCAGGTGATTGGATGTTCCGATCTTACCGGTCGGTTCAAAGTCTCGATTGATGGGAACGAAATTCTCGATGCAAACGTTTCCGGTCTGCACGAGACGTGGAGCCAGGCTATTCCGGAAATAATGAGGTGAGACTGAGGAAGCCATGAGTGACGAAATAGGCCATCATTGTGGCATTGCGCTGATCCGTTTGCGAAAACCGCTTGCCTATTACGCGGAGAAATACGGCACGCCGCTTTGGGGCTTCAATCAACTTTTCCTGCTGATGGAAAAGCAGCATAATCGAGGACAAGATGGTGCGGGGATTGGATCGATGAAACTGAACATGCCACCGGGCGAGGCCTTTATGTTCAGAGAACGGAGCACGAGTAGCAAGGCTTTGTCCAAGATCTTCGGTAGCCAACACAGGCAATTCGAGAAGAAGATCGACGCGGGAATTGCCTTTCCGGAATTTCCCGAAACGATCAAGACTCATTTCGATTACGGGGGGGAGATTCTCCTCGGGCATTTGAGGTATGGAACGTCCGGAGCCTACGGATCCACTACCTGTCATCCGTATTTTCGCAAGAGTAATTGGCCGGGCAAGAACCTGATGGTGGCGGGGAACTTTAATCTTACCAACGTTGACGAACTGAACCAGAAATTGGTCGAACGCGGGCAACACCCGGTTTTCGATACCGATACCCAAGCGATTTTGGAGGAAACCGGTTACCACCTGGATGCAATCAATGACAAGCTTTACGCCCAAGCCACGGAGGAGGAAATCTCGGGCGAGGAACGAACGCGCTGGATTGGCGGGCAAATCGATCTGTCCTCCGTATTCCGGGAAGCCTCCAGGCATTGGGATGGTGGCTATGCTCTTGCTGGAATCATCGGTAATGGAGATGCCTTTGCGATGCGCGATCCCTTGGGCATCCGTCCGGGTTATTACTTTGCGGACGATGAGGTCATTGCCATTGCTTCCGAGCGTGCTCCGCTCATGACCGTGTTTGAGAAGAAGATTGATCAAGTGGTTGAAATCAAACCCGGGACGATCGTGGTGGCCAAGGCAAATGGGGAACTCAAGGTCGATCGCTTTGCCGATGACCTCGTCCATCAAACGGGTTGTTCCTTCGAACGAATTTATTTTTCGAGGGGGAACGATCCTGACATATACGCCGAGCGAAAGACTTTGGGCGCCTTGCTCGTTCCGTCTGTAATCGAGGCGGTTGGCCCGGACTTTTCAAAGAGCGTGTTCAGTTACGTTCCCAATACCGCCGAAAGCGCGTATTACGGCTTCATGGAACAACTCCGCTTGGTTCGGCGGGCGGAAGTAAAGCAACGATTGATCGACTCCCACAAAGCCGGTGAACTGAACGAAAAGGTGATCGATGATCTGGTTATGGATAATTGGCCAAGGGGGGAGAAGATTGCCAATAAGGACATCAAGCTACGGACCTTCATTAGCCAGGAATCCGGGCGAGCGCAGTTAGTGTCGCATGTCTATGACATCACTTATGGCGTGGTTCGGGAAAAGGACGACGCCTTGGTCTGCATAGATGACTCGATTGTCCGGGGAACTACGCTTAAGCGAAGCATCCTGAAGATTTTGGGACGAGCCAAGCCACGCAAACTCGTTATCGCCTCGACCGCTCCCCAAATCAGGTATCCCGATTGTTATGGGATCGATATGTCGGAACTTGGCAAGTTCATAGCTTTTCAAGCGGCCGTCGCTTTGGTTGATGAGCATGGATACGAAGGCTTGCTTGAGGAGGTTGCTCTCAAGTGCCGGGAGGCCTTGAAGGAAACCCAACCAGTTCGCGTAAACCATGTCAAGCGGGTCTATGAGAACTTTACCACTGCTCAAATATCAGACAAGATTGCGGAGTTGGTTAGCCCCAATGGAGGGAACTGGAGCGTGCCGGTAGAGATTATTTACCAGAGTATTGAAAATTTGCATGATGCCGTTCCGGATCATTCGGGAGACTGGTATTTTACGGGCGATTATCCGACTCCGGGCGGATATCGCGTCGTACACAAGGCCTTTCTCAACTACTACGAGAAAAAGGACGGTCGAAGTTACTGAGTTTTCCTTCCTTCACTTAGTGGAGTAGTCAGCGGATCTCCGAGAGGTATTGTTCGCGTCGTGAAAGTTCTTGCAATCCATTTTTCGCTCCTTTTCCGCTAGGTTATTCATTCTTGCCTTTTGGTTTGCGCTTTTTGCTAAAAAGGT
>PBLJ01000083.1 GCA_002721705.1 Opitutia bacterium | reverse complement strand
TCCAGTCGCAGCTTCGCCTTGCGCGCTTTGCCATCGGGCCCGTGACAATTGTAACAGGCATCCGAGAGAATCGGCCGAATGTCTCGACCGTAATCCAAAGGCGTCGCAGCCAAGCAACTAAACCCGGCCAGCAAAAACATGCCAATAAAGTGCCAATGTCTCATCGAACAAGAAAACAAGGAACGGGAGCCTACGCCAAAAACAGCCTCAACTCAAGTTTGCCCCTTTGGGCTTTTCACTTCGGCACGATGGCCTTCGCGGCGCGGTCGTCCACGCGGAAAAACCCCAGTGGCTTTGCGGCGGCAGTGGCCTCGGCGATCTGCCAGACGGCACCCGGGCGGGTTTGCTGGCGTTTGGTTTTGCCGGGCTCAATCGTCGCGTAGTGTTTGCGGCCACCTTCGAGGGTCATCCAAAACAACTGCACAGGACGTTGCCGCCGGTTAATGAAGATGACGTCGAATGATCCGCCAGCCGGCTTGGAAGCTGGCGCTTTCGCATTGGTCTTGAGAGGAACCCATTTCAATGACGGCATTGACGCGAGGGAAGGCACCGCAGCTGGGGCAAACTTTTTTGGTCTCAACGCACGCATGCGCTCAAGAGTCGCCGCGTGGGCATTCTTGCCAGCAAGGTTGTTCCATTCGTAGGGGTCGTTCATGATGTCGTACAATTCCTCCCCGCCGCCGGCGTACCGGATGTAGCGGTATCGCTCGGCACTAAGACTGAAACTGCCAGGCTGAGCCAAATGAGTCAGGGCCACGTGTGGCCATTTGGCTTTTGGATTTTTCAGCAACGGCACAAGGCTGGGCCCGTGATGATTCTTGTGCGGTGGAAGGCCAGCCAGTTGAGTCAAGGTGGGCGCGAGGCTGAGCAGACTGACTGGCTTGGAACAAACTCCAGATGTTCCTTTGGGCACACGCATGATTAACGGCACGCGGGTGCACACGCGCCATGCGGTGAATTTTTGCCAGTGTTGTTTCTCGCCCAGATGCCAGCCGTGATCAGACCACAACACGACGATGGTGTTATCCGCATTTGGCCCCTGCTCCAAGGCATCGAGCACGCGGCCGAGCATGGCGTCAGCAAAATAAATTGAGGCGAGATACCCCTGCACTGCAGGCTTCCATTGCTCGTGCTTGCGAATGTGGGCGAAGTAGCGATTGGGGCCTCGGCGTTTTCCCTCCGGCGGGAGATCCTCCAAATCATCGGCCTTGTAGCCGGGAGGCAGTTGGATTTTCTCCAGCGAAAACGGCTCGAAATATTTCTTGGGCACAAACCATGGCTCGTGCGGCCGGTAAATACCACAGGCGAGGAAGAACGGCTGGTCATGTTTCTTGGCCAGTTGTTTGCCGACCCAATCGGCCACCAGCACGTCGCCGCCATATTCTTCATCGGTCGCATCCAGTGCCGCCCAGTCAGTCTCCACATACTGCCAAGGCTCGCGCGGGATGCTTACCGGACGTTTTTTTGGATACAACGTGCGCGGAAAAGGATTCTCCGATTCCTTCTTTGGGAAATATTCATCCCACGAGCGGGCGTCGATAAAGTAGTGCAACATCTTGCCCGAGCCACCCGCCCACCAGCCCGCGCGCGAAAAGGTCTTGGGCAGCAACTCCACCTTGGGCAACACCTCGCGCATGCTTTGGTTGTTGCGATACAAGCCGGAACGATGCGGCGACATCCCGGTGAAGATGGCCGTGCGCGAAGGATTGCAAGCCGGTGCCGGGCAATGGGCATTCGTAAACAGAACCCCCGAGGCGGCCAGTCGATCGATATTGGGTGTCCGTGCCTGTGGATGACCACCGAGGCAGCCAACCCAGTCGTTCAAATCATCGATGGCAATGAACAAAATGCTTGGTTTGGCGGCCGCCTCTGTTTTGACGGCAGAGACACAGAGGGCACAGAGAATGAGAAGCGCGCGGGTCATCCAAAAACTTTTCGAATCACATTCGCTTTACCGAATCCTGAAATTCATCGGCTGGAGCATCCAGGTTTTCATCGCCTTGGGGGCGGCTGGATTTTGACGGGCGTGGCGAAGGAGAAACTCAAGCGGGCCAGTGTCGATGCCGAGGGCGCGAATCTTGGTGAGTTGGCGTTTCAACTCGCCCTGAAAGATTTCATCCTCATCGCCGCCGAGCAGGCTGGAAAGGTTGAGACCGGCACTGGCCTTGGGGAGGTGCTTGATCTCCACCTCGCCGAGTTTGGCTTCCTTGCGTAGGTGCTCGATGCTGGCAGTGAGGCCGCCTAGGTGATCGACGAGTCCGTGGGCTTTGGCCTGCGCGCCGCTCCACACGCGTCCACCGGCAAGCGGCTTGAGCTTGGCCACGGGCAGCTTGCGCGCGCCACTTACACGATTGAGAAAAAGTGTATAGGTGGCGTCCACGTGCGCCTGCAGTTTCGCCAATTCCTCATCAGACCACGGCTTGCCAAGCTCGAACTGTCGCGCGGCCTCATCAATGGCAACGGTCTCGAGGTTCACCCCAACACGGCGCAGGAGAGTGTCAAAGCTGAGCGACATGCCGAAGACGCCGATGGAACCGGTGATGGTGTCCGCCTCAGCAAAGATGGGCGCCTTGGCGCAAGCGACAAGATAGCCGCCGGATGCCGCCACATCGCCCATTGAGAACACCACCGGCTTGGCAGCCACAAGGCGCTCAATGGCCACGCGGATGTTTTCGCTGGCCGTGGCACTGCCGCCGGGGGAATTGATGCGCAACACAACGCCCTTCACCTGCGCGTCCTGCCGCAGCTTGTCCAGTGCCTTCACCGTGGGCCCGTCGATAATCGAACCGGCACTCGGCTTCGAGCCGTCCATGATTTGGCCATTGAGATGAAACACAACGACCGTCGGCTTGGTGTTTTTCTTGTCCGCCGAACTGCCGCCACCGGCCAGCAACTTGAGCAGGTCGGTTAAACCAAAGGACTTTGGCGGCTTCGTCTTCGGCTCACGCCACTCCACCTTGCCGCCCAGCGCAGCGGCCACGGTCTCGCGCATGCGCCCGGGTTCCACGAGGCGGTCAATGAGCTTGGCGGCCTTGGCGGTGGCGGGGCGCATGAGGCGTTGCTGTTGCAGCTCGCGCACGCGTGCGGCCGGCAATTTGCGGCCAGCGGCAATTTGTGCCACGGCGGCATCGTTCATCGATCGAAGCATCGCCTCATAATGCCGGCGCAGATGCACGGACATTGACGCGCGTGTAAACGGCTCCACCGCGCCCTTGAAATCGCCCGCGCGCACCGCGGTCACATTCACGCCAAGCAGGTTGAAGAGATCCTTGAAAAACGTGTGGTTCATCGTGGCCGACGGGATGTCCACCATGCCGTCGCTGGACATGAAAATCTCTGAGCACGCAGCAGCCACGCTGAGGTTGGCTGTATCCATCGAGCCGACCCACGCAATGGTGCGCTTGCCGGTCGCGTTGAGTTTGGCAATGCGTGTGGCAAAATCGCGCGTGTTGGCGCGGCCCAGCATGAAGGGCTGCGAAAGATCCAGCACCACACAATCAATCGCGTCATCCTCAGCAAGCGTCTCAATGTGCTCAACGAGCTTGAAGTACGACTTGGAGTTAAGTCCGCCGCCCATCACCAGCGAGGCAAGGTCCAGCGATGTCCCCGGCCGCTCCGAGTACGCGCCGCGCAAAGTGAGGTGGTGGACCACCTTGGCGTCTTTATTCTGGGCGGCGGCTTTGGCCGGGGGGGTGCCGAAGCACAACAGGCCCAAGGCGGCGATCATCAGGGCCGCCGGCCACGTTTGAGTTTGTTTCTGAGCATTCATGCGATTCATTTTCGGTAATCGGTTGTGCCAACCGTATGCAGGTGATTTTGTCGAGAGTTACAGGCGGGGGGCGTTAATGACAAACATCATTTTTTCCCGGGCCGAAGCGTTTGAAGCCAACCGACCAAATCGACCAGTTCCCGCGGGGTCAAGGCCGCATCAAGGCCTGCGGGCATGAGCGAGAATTTCAATGCGCGCCGTGTTTGGATGTTGGCCAGCGGAACGACTCGGCGCAGGTTTCCAGGGATGCGCAGAGTGAGCGACTCTTGGTTTTGATTGGCCAAAAATCCAACCAACTCAGTGTCATCTTTCAATTTCAAGCTCACCCCCTCGTAGCCGAGCGTGATGGTTTGGCTTGGCTGCTGGATGGCATTAAACAACTGCTTGGCATCGAGCTTGGTGCCGATGGCGGAAAGGTCCGGCCCGAAATCAAGCCCTTCGCCATTCACCTTGTGGCAGGTGATGCAGGCGGCCTTCTGAAACGCCGCCTTGCCGCGGGAGGCATCCGGCTTGGCGGCCAGCAGTTTATCCAAAGGCCAACGCTTGGCGCCGGGCGCGAGCAATCGCAGTTGTTCATCGGCAAACATGCGCGTGTTGGGGTTGGGAGACAGGGTGAGGCTTCGCAGTGCCGGTTCGTGAAACTCATTCGGCATTTTTTTCTGCTGCACCAATTGCACCAGCGTATTGGCACCCACGACGCTTTGGCTCAGACTGGCGATCGCTTGCAGGCGCACGGGCGCGGGCTGCGCGTTATCCGTGGCCACCGTTCGCAGCAACGCCACAGATTGAGGATTGCCAATCGAACCAAGCGATTTGATCAATGGCAATGTGTTCCGGGGTTCCTTCAAGGCCGCCACGATGCGGGCACTTTCTTTGAAGGCATAGATTTGGTGCAGGGCTCGAATGCCCGGCACCTGACCGGGGTGGGCGATGGCCATTTCAATTAGATGGCTGGAGAGATCACGCCGGTTGAAGCGGGCCACCAAGTCCACAAAGGTGACGGTGCCTTTGCTGGCCAGCAGGACGGTCTCGGCCTGTTGCTGAATCGCCGGGTGTGCTTTGAGCATTGCCGGTGTGGCGCGGCGGAATGCCTCAAGGTAAGTGGCCGGGTGAGGTTTGGCATCACCGTTCAACACAGCGAGCACGGCGGCCTCCCGGACTTTGGCAGGATGAAAATCCAGTGCCCGCAACAAGCGTGGATGTTCCGCGCCAGCAACCTTCGGATCCAGCAATAATTCAGCGAGCAGCGCCGCCGCTTCGGGGGCGCGCGATCGCCAGACGATATCCCGCCCCGCACGCGTCTTCCATTGGGCGCCGGTTTGTTTCAACCAAGCGGCGAGGCAGGCGCTTTCCTTGCCGCGCTCACCGATACCTAAAGCCTCCAAGTACCACCGATCGTTTCCATCGTGTTGTTCGGCGAGGGTCACCCAAATCGCAACTGCTTCCGCCGAGGTGAGCCTGTGCAGTGACACCGCGCATTCCCGGCGAACGCTCGCAGACGCATCGCGCGCCAATTTTTGTGCAATCGGCTCCACCGGCAATTGGTGACGCCGCGCCAGTCGCAGAGCCAAGCCCCGGATGTCAGCCGAGCCATCGGCCATCGCTTGTTCAATGGCTCCCGGGGCCCCGTTCTTTTGCGCGGCCAACGCCCACAATGTCCGGGCCCGGAAGCGTGGATTCTCGTGTGTGGCCAACGCCTTCAATGCAGCGGTTGCACGGTCCTGCATCCCAAGCAGCGTCGTCCACGCCCGGTAACGCGCGGACAGGTTCGGGCTCCGCAGTGCCGCGGCCGCGCCTTCCGCGGTTTTGTAATTATAAGCTCGAACCGTGTATGAATGATTCGGCGGCGCCACGCGAAAGATTCGGCCCGCGTCATTGAGAGTGCGATGGCAGCAGTCCACCGGGTCAAACCAATCGGCGATAATCAGCGACCCATCCGGTGCCACGGACACGTCGCACGGGCGATAGTTTCGATCGACTTGGCTGCGGGCGACATCCACGATCCGGGCCTTGTACCCCGCGCCGCTGGACTGGACGGGAAACGCCCACACCACGTTGCGGCCCGGTTCGGCGTGGATGAGCTGGCCGCGAAACGGTTTGGGCAACAGCGTTCCTTCGTAAACGAGAATGCCGGTGGGTGCGCCAGCGCCGGTGATGAGCAGATCGGGCACCACTCCGGGGTCGTTCTGATGCCACATACGCCGCTGCATCGTGGCCTCCAAATTCGTGCGGCGAGTGTGGTAGTCCGCGCCGGTTTTTTCATCGCGATAACCGTAGTTGCCGTACTCCATCACGAAATTCACGCGGCAGGAACTCGATCCGTTGTCGTTGTCTGATTGCCACATCGTGCCGAAGGAATCGACGGTCACCTCCCAGTTGTTCCGGAAATTATGGCCCAACACCTCCACGCGACTGCCGTCGAGTTCACAACGGATGACCATCCCTTCCTGGTAAGGGCGGCGGCGATTATCCACCGGGATGCCGAAGACATCCTTCACCGGCGACCCATCCGCGTGCCACAAGCCGGCGTTGTAATTGCCAAAGTTAAAATACAACCGCCCATCCGGCCCAAACATCACCGCGTGCACAGCGTGATCGTGTTGACCGAGCGGGCCCTTCATCACCTTGCCCTTGAAGAGCAGTTGCTTCTTGTCCGCGCGATCATCGCCATTGGTGTCGGTGAGAATCAGAATTCTGTCCGGCGCGGAGACGATTGCCTTATTGCCCAGCACGCACACGCCATGGACGCCGTTGATATCGGGGTGTTGGTAGAACACTTTCGAATGATCGGCCCGGCCATCTCCATTGGTGTCCTCGAGAATCAAAATGCGATCCCCGGTCGCCCGCACATTCTTGCGATAATTCAGCGCCTCCGCCACCCACACGCGCCCGCGATCGTCCACATCGATGCTGGCCGGATTCGACAATTGGCCCTGTGTGGCAAACGGCTTAATCGCCAAACCATTGGCGGTAATGAATCGCCCATCGGCCGACGCCCCCGCCAACCCCGCGCGCGCACAAGCCAGCACAATGCAAATCAAGGCCGGTCTAAAATTGTTCACTTTCATGAAGTTCATTTTAATAGTTCAAGCCCGTCACTTCGGTTGGATGGGACTTTTCAAGGTGGAGAGATACTTGATGAGATCACGCAACTCCGCGCGCGCCATCCACCTCGCGGCACGCCGTGCGGATGTTGGCACACCCGCTTGCCTTGGCCATTGACGCAAACAGCAGGCCCAGCAACAGGCTGCCCATGAGGGTGGTTTGTAAACGGGATGGATTGAGCGTCTTCAAAAAATCAATTTCGTTGCCGATGGATACTTGGCGAGTCTGCCACGGTTGCCCGGCGAGGGCCAACAAATGTTGAATGACATGCAGGCGGCGGCTATGTTCGCCGGCCATGAATTTAAGCGGACAAAACGCATTGGTCGTTGGTGGCGGCACGGGCATGGGCGAGGCGATCGCGCTGGCTTTCGCCGCCGAAGGCATGAACGTGGCCATCGCCGGGCGGCGACAGGAGAAGCTTGACGCCGTCGCCGCGCAGTCAGCCAAGCCGATGCTCACGAAGACCGCCGACGTGGGCGATCGCGAGAGTGTGCGCGAGTTGTTCGAGTGGTTTGCCGGTGAGCACGACCGCCTGCACGTGCTGGTGAACAGCGCCGGTGTGAACATCCCCAAGCGTTCGATGAGCGAGTTGGCGCCGGAAGATTGGGACAAGCTCATGCGCATCAACGCCACCGGCGCCTACAACTGCCTCCACTATGGATTGCCGCTCATGCGCCCGCACAAGGAAGGGCTGGTCATCAACATCTCCTCCATCGCCGGCCTGCGCGCCAGCCATCTCGGCGGCGTGGCTTACAACGCGAGCAAGTTTGCCATGAACGCGCTTGGCACCTCAGCAGCCGGTGATGAGCTGCCCAACAATATCCGCATCACCACCATTTGCCCGGGCGAAGTGGACACGCCCATTCTAGACGACCGCCCCGAACCGCCTGGCCCTGAGCACCGCGCGACCATTTTGAAAGCGGAAGACATCGGCCAAATTACCGTCGCCGTCGCCAAACTCCCACCCCGCGCACACATCCCCGAGCTGACGATTAAGCCGACGTCACAGTTGTTTGTGTGATGAGGGGGCCTAAAGCTCCTTCACCTTCACATTCCGCCAACGCACCTTCGCGCCCTTGGGCCAGCCTGTGCCGCCGTGGACTTGCACCGCGATGGAGCCTGCGCCGCCGAGCGTCTTGGCGACATTTTCTCGGTTATATTGCTTGTGCTTGAAGGTTGAACCATCGAACTCACAAACCTTCTGACCATTGAGCCAAGTCGTGATGCGCGGGTACTTGCCCACGCACCGCACACGCGCCGTGTTCCAGTCGTTCACGCGCCACGCCTTGATCCATTGCGCCGGCGTGCAGGTGAACACACACCCGTGCTCTTCGGACTTGCGCACCTTCGCGCCGGTGATCTTCACCAGCTTGCCGTCCTTCACCACGCCATTGATATCAAACGCGCGACTATTAAACCCACCCGTGCCCTCGCCATAAATATGGCCGATGTTCCCGTTGTCGTGATAATCCACCATCATCTGAAAACACTGCCCCTTGTCGTTGCTGCGCAAAAACAAACCCGAGCACGGACCCCAATCATGATTCATATCAATCAACAACTCGAAGTCACCAAACTTTTCATCCGTCAACAAAATGCCGCCATTGCCACTGCCCGGCGGCTCCTGCTCACCCGTGATCGCACCCTTCTCCACATACCACCGTCCACCCGTGCCATGCCCAATCCGCTGCGGATTCTTGTGCCACCCCTTCAACGTCTTCCCGTCAAACAAACTCCGAAACCCATCCTTATCCTTGGCCGCAACGCCAGGAACCCAAAGGCTAGGTATAGCCGCAGTGGTAAGGGCAGTGGTTTGAATGAATGAACGACGACTGAAGCGAGAATGGGTGTATTGCATGGGAGGAAATCTTGCCATCACGACTGGGCTTGGCCAGCTTTTTACGGGCATTGAGAAGATCGATGGCCAGATTGCCATTTTTAATGAACGCCTTGCGCTGAAAGTGTAGCAGAATGGTGGAATGATTTGGGCAACGCAAAAAGCTGGATTCAAAGAGGCAAGTTTGTTAGGGTTCCACATCGATTTGGTGCCCAGCCGTTGTCGTGACGGGTGCCCTTGATGATGCACGCGCGCAAGCAACTGGACTTTTCGTTCCGGGATTTGGTGGCGGCAGCGGTCCATTCGCTGCGCCCGGGGCTGCGCCGCGAGGCACTGACAGCGGACTTGGAAAGGGCATGGTCCACCGAAGATGACGCGCTGGTCGCTCTCTCGGTGCGCACCGCTTTCGATGCCTATCTTTCCCCCCTGAACCTGCCGCACGGCAGCGAGGTGGTGATGACAGGCATCAACATCCCCGACATGGTACAGATCGTTGAGGCGCACGGGCTGTCAGTTGTGCCGGCGGACCTGAACATGCGCACGCTGGAAGTAGAGCCAGCGGCGCTACGTCGGGCCATCACGCCACTCACGCGTGTGGTGGTGGCGGCGCACCTTTTTGGCGCGCGGATGAACATGGAGCCCGTGTTTCAAGCGGTGAAGCATCGGCGCGACATTCGCGTAGTGGAAGACTGCGCACAGGCTTTTCGGGGTCTCGACAAATACACCGGCGATGCTCGCAGCGACATCAGCCTGTACAGCTTTGGCTCCATCAAGACCGCCAGCGCGCTAGGCGGTGCAATGGCACGAGTTCGTGACGCCAAGACGCGAACAGCGCTAAAGGCGCATCTGGCAGCCTATCCGAAGCGCGGGCGGGCGGGGTTCATTTGGCGCGTGATCAAGTACGGCGGGCTCAAGGCGCTCAGCCTGCCGTTGCCTTACGGACTGTTTGTTCGCGCGTGCCGACTCCTGCGAAGGGACTTTGACGAGATCATCGTGGCAGCAGTGCGCAACTTCAAGAGCGACGAACTTCTGCTGCACATCCGCCAGCAACCGCCTGTGCCGCAGTTGGCGTTGTTGCGCCGGCGCCTGGAGCAGTCGCGCAACGGCCATCTCGACGGCCGCATAGCCGCGGGTGACTTTGCCCGTGAACGTCTCCGGGAGTTCGTGGATATTCATGGGGTAGACAACTCGACGCACACCTACTGGTTGTTCCCCGTGCGTTGCGCGGATAAGGAACGACTGGTGGCCGACCTGCACGCGGCAGGCTTCGACGCCACTTACACCTCCACGCAACTGAAAGCCATCGGCGCCGCGCGCGAATGCCAGGCATACATCGACGGGACGGTGTATCTGCCCGTTTACGCCCGCCTGCCGCAGCGTGAGTTGGAACGGTTGGTGGCAACTATCCGCGAAAGCTGCGGCCAGATGGACAACAACGAGGCCGTGGCCACGTCCATCACTCAACAGCCGGCCGTGCTTTCCAAGCGCTGACCTGTCGCCCTTGCCACCGAACAAGCAGGGTGGTTCAATGCGCCATGCACTTCCTTCTAGTCTGCGCATTGCTTCTGTCGGCAGGGTACGTCAGGGCCCTCAACCCGTCGCCACCGAACATTGTCCTGATTCTCGCCGACGACATGGGGTACGGGGACGCGACCTGTTACAACGCCAAGTCAAAAAACCCCACGCCGCACATCGACCGCTTGGCGCGGGAGGGGATGCGCTTCACCGATGCCCATTCACCTGCTTCGGTTTGCGTGCCCACACGGTACGGGCTATTGACCGGGAGGTATCCGCACCGGGCCAACCTTACCTGGCGGCGCCAATCGGTAATTGAGAAGGGCCGCGCCACGGTGGCCTCGGTGCTGCGGGAAAGGGGGTATGCCACAGCGATGGTAGGCAAATGGCACCTCGGCTTTGACGGAGGACCGGATTACGACTACACCAAGCCACTTGTAGACGGCCCATTGGATCACGGGTTTGATTTCTTTTTTGGCATGGCGCACTCGCTGGATATTGTTCCATATTATTACATCAGCGGGCGCAAGGCGGTGATGGCCCCCACAAACCAAATTGGCCCGCGCAACACCAAAGGCTGGAGCCCCATTCAGGGTGAGTTTTGGCGTGGCGGCCCCATCTCGCCGGACTTTAAACACTCTGAAGTGTTGCCGCGGTTCACGACTGAATCTGTTGAGTACATCCGCACGCGGCGCGGCAAAAATCATCCATTTTTCCTGTACGTGGCTTTGCCTGCGCCACACACGCCTTGGCTTCCAACAAAAAAATTTCGAAGTCGCACGAACAACATGTACGGCGATTTCGTGGCGATGGTGGACGACACGGTGGGACAAATCCTCAAGGCGTTGGACGATGCCCGATTGGCGGACAATACGCTTGTGCTGTTCACCAGTGACAATGGGCCTGTTTGGTACGATGCGGACACCCAGCGTTTTCGCCATAGCGCTACCACGCCGTTGCGCGGCATGAAGGGCGACGCATGGGAGGCAGGCCATCGCATACCGTTCATCGTGCGCTGGCCCGGCAAGACCAAGGCAGGCGCGGTGAGTGAGGCATTAGTTTGCCAGACGGACTTGTTGGGCACTTTTGCCGCTATGGCCGGTCGATCACTGGTGGATGACGAAGGGGAGGACAGTGAAAACTTCCTGCCCGTGCTGCGCGGCCAACGTGATTTTGGCCGGCGCTGGCTCATCACGGGCACTCGTCCTTCGCACTTGGCGGTGCGCCATCGATTCTGGAAGTTCATTCCGTCATTGGGTTCCGGTGGCTTTTCCGCGCCGCGCCGCTTAGCGCCCCAGGCCGGTGGGCCGAAGGGCCAACTATACAATCTGGACGCGGACTTGGGCGAACGCGAGAACCTGTGGCTCAAACAACCGGGGGAGGTAGAGGGGTTCACCCGCCACCTCACCCGTCAAAACGAAGCCAAACGAACCCGACCACCCATGGAGCTGGTGCGCAAGTTGATCCAGCAGGCTCCACGGATCACGACGCATCGACTCAACGCGGAAGAGAGCGACAAAAAGTTTCTGTTTTATACGGTAAGCCGCAACGGGCGCGTGCTGGCAGGCAAGAGCACGAGGCAACTGCGAAGCCTGGTGATGACTGACATGGACTCCACTACGCGCCATGAGGAAAAGTTGCACTTTGACCCTGGCATACTGCTACGTTTTCGCGTGGGCGAACGAGAGGCGCAGGTAGCGATCTGCTTTATCTGCAACCACTGGGCGCTGTACCTCGATGGCGAGACGGTGAGCTATACCTCGTTGGCGGAGGAACGCGCCGAAGTGCTTGCGGCGGTCAAGACGATGTTCCCGCGCGACCGGGTAATCCAAGGCATCCCACGGAAAGCACAGTAGCGACCACATAACGCGTGCAAGTCCCACCACCCTGTGGCACGATGGCGGCATGGAACTCATCCGCGTGCCCTCCCTAGCCGTGATCCTGTGGTCCATTTCTTTGTCGGCCGCGCCACCGTTACTTGAGCGGTTGAAGGATGAAGCCGCGCGCGGACAGGATCAGTGGATTTACAACGACTTGGCCAAGGCTCGCGCTGAGGCTCGCCGGACGGGCAAACCGATCTTCGTGACCTTTCGCTGTGTGCCGTGCTCGGCGTGCGAGGCGTTCGACGCGGAAGTGGCCAAGGGCAGCAAGGCGATTCGTGAGTTGGCGAAGAAACATTTTATTTCCCTGCGACAGGTGGAAATGAAGGGGGTGGACTTAAGCCAGTTTCAATTCGATTACGACCTGAACTGGGCGGCGATGTTCATTAATGCCGATGGCACTGTATACGGTCGCTATGGCACCCAATCTGCAGACGGGCCAGATGCGTACAATTCGGTTGAATCGCTAGAAAAAACGATGCGGCGGGTTATATCCGTGCACGCCAATTACGCGACCTATAAGAAATACCTGACTAACAAACGCGGCAAACCAAAGCCCTATAAGACCGCCTTGGAAATGCCCGGACTGGAGCCGGAGCGAAAAAAGAAATTTCAGGGACTCACCGAGCGCAACAACTGCATTCATTGCCACAACGTCCATGACGCCGAAAACAATCAGCTCCAACTGTCCGGCAAATGGTCCAAAGAAATGCTCTGGCGATATCCATTGCCCGACAACATTGGCCTAGAGATTGATCCCAAGGATGGACTCAAGATAAGCAAGGTGATCCCCAACAGCCCCGCGGCCAAAGCCGGCCTGATGGCCGGCCAGTCCATCAGCTATATTAACAACCAGTTGGTCTTCTCCGTTGCCGACATCCAGTGGGTACTGCACAACCTACCCAACGCTGCCGCCACCATTAATGTTTACACATGGAACAGCAACCGCAACTACACCCTCACCACCCGGGCCGGGTGGAAGAAAACAGATGTTTCGTGGCGCGGCTCAATGTGGGACTTGCGCCCCAGACTGCGTGTCTATATTCCAAAGGCCAAGCCGCAGGAACTCAAGAAACTGAATCTTCCCGAAGGCCAGCACGCATTAAGGGTGCAGTGGATCAACATCAACAGCCCAGAGGGCCGTGCTGCGAAAAAGGCCGGCCTGCGTGAGGGTGATTTTATCGTGGCCCTTGGCGGCAAATCGTTTGATGAGGCAATAAGCCACCGGGCATTCAATACTCTGGTCAAACTCAACTACAAATCAGGCGAAAAACTTGCGCTCAGCCTTCTGCGCAAAGGCAAACGCATCGCGCTTGAGTTGCCATTGCAGTAACAAATACCACAATGAACAAAACCCTGCTGGCCATCGCGCTGTTATTGGCGACAAATCCCACCTTTGCAGATCCATTGTTTCGTTTCGGCGCAATCGCCGATTGCCAGTACTGCAAGGAAACGAGCGCGGGCCGAAAGTACAACCTCTCGCCCAAAAAGCTGGCCGCATGCGTAAAGCATTACAACAAGCTGGATCTCGCTTTCGTCGTGCATCTTGGTGACTTCATTGACCGCGATTTCGAAAGCTTCGACGTGGTCATCCCCATCTACAATCGACTCAAGGCGCCGCATTACCATGTTCTGGGCAATCACGACTTCTCCGTGGCTGATGACAAGAAGGCGCTCGTGCCCAAGCGCATGGGACTCAAAAACCGCTACTACGATTTCACCCACAAGGGCTGGCGGTTCATTGTGCTGGATGGCAACGATCTCAGCCTTTACGCCTATCCGAAGAACGATCCGCGCACAAAGGCCGCCACCGCCTTTCATCGACGCCTAAAGGCAGGCACCCCCACATGGAATGGAGGCGTCAGTGATCAGCAGCTCAAATGGATTGAATCCAGGCTCAAGCTGGCAACGCAGGCCAAGGAACGCGTCATCCTCTTCTGCCATTTCCCAGTGTTCCCAGCAGACATCCATAACCTCTGGAATCATGAAGCCGTCACCAGCCTCCTTGCCAAGTATCCCTGTGTGGCCGCCTACATCAACGGCCACAACCACGGCGGCAACTACGGTAAAAATGGCACCATTCATTACCTGACACTCAAGGGCATGGTGGACACAGAAAAGTCAGCCTATTCCATTATTGAAGTCCACAAGAACGAGCTCAAGGTGATCGGCTATGGCCGACAGGACAACCGGTCGATGCCACTTCCCCCAAAGAAAAGCCGGTAAACACCGCCCGGCAGTCAACCTACCGCCATTCCGGCTTGTGGATGTGCCGCCGGACCTTCCAGTAAAACAGCAGCGTGGCCATCAGCGCCAATACACCCACAATCAGGAAGACACGCTGGGAGGGAATATCAAAAACACGCCGGGCCACGTGAAACACCGCGATGCCGACGATCTCGAAGAAGGCCGACATGGCCGCTGCCGCTCCCAGGAAACGGCCCCGCGATTCATTCGGCGAAAGCTTCTGTAGCAACGCCTGCAAAGGCACAATGTAGAAACCCGCGCAGACACCCGTGAGGGCAATGTACGTCGCCACCAAGGACAACTTGGCAGGTGCCCAGCCCAGCAGGAAAAAGCAGATCGTCAAGCCAATCGCCCCTGCGGGAATAAAGCGCGGCTGAATACGGGTGCCGGAAATCCAGCCCGCCAACGCTGAGCCCACGCCAATGGAAATACCCAGCGGCCCCAGCAGATACAGGCCCACCTGCGATACGCTGATGTCGAGCACCACCGTGTAGTCGGGCAGGATCAGCATGATCGTGTAGGCGATCAGGTAAAACATCGACCAAAGAGAGGCCACGATCAGGATGGGATTCCCCGAGTCCTTCATCTCACGCAAGGTATCCAGGATTGACCCGAAAACATCCCACCGCATCTTTGTGTCCGGGTTGCGTGCCTTCAGCTCAGGCATGATGAAGGAAGCCGCCAACCCCAAGAGAGCAACGCCCAGCATCACCAACCCAGGCAACCACAGCACCCCCAAGGGATTCTGGGCTCCAGACACATCCTGCTTTCCATTTTCGTCAGCTATCGCGCGGTCGGTATGTTGGGCGTTTTGGCCGAACATAGGCCACGGGCTTTTGGCGAGGCCTTGGCTGGAGGTCTTGATGGCATAGAGCTTTTTGTCATTTGCCCCGACGTAAACCGTGCCATCAGAGCCGATGGCGGGGGAGGATTCTACACGACTTCCCGTTTCCAATTCCCATAGCTTGACTCCAGTCTTGCCATTGATGGCATAGAGCTTTTTGTCAATTGACCCGACGTAAACCGTGCCGTCAGAGCCGATGGCGGGGGAGGAGTACACACCATTTCCCGTTTCAAATTCCCATAGCTTGACCCCAGTCTTGCCATTGATGGCATAGAGCTTTTTGTCATAT
>PBLJ01000082.1 GCA_002721705.1 Opitutia bacterium | reverse complement strand
TTGGGTGTAAACGATTTTTATCCGTTCGTACGTGCCGAATTGGAAAAGCACGATCCGCGAATGTATAAAGTCATGCAGAAGGTTTGGGGTCCGGTACGTTAGGTTCGAGTCCTACCTCTGGAGCCAACTTTAAATAGGCTTCTTTTCAAGGGTTTTCGCTCGAGTTGGGCCACGGTGGAAGATGGGTGTCAGCGGATTTGTCAGCAAATTCGAAGGACAACGGACAACTCATGGACTATCTGGCCACTATTCGTTCTGACTCCTTCACCATCGCTCACTGCTCGCTAACGCTTTATCGGGGAATGCTGCATAATTGAGTTAATGAAAGAACTTATTATGAAATCAGCATATCGTTTATTCAAAAGAGGTAACGGCGTCTACTACGTCGAGCACAATGAGTCAGGTCAGCAGAGAAGCCTTAAGACCAAAGACAAACAGGAGGCGCAAAAGCTATTCCATGTCCACAATGATGCAGCGAATGGACAGCAGATTAACTTTGAGATTGGGATGACCTACATCAAGGCAGGCGATCCCGGGGCAGTCTTGCGCACTTGGCAGAATGTGTTCGATGAAGTTTCTACTCGAGGATCAGAGAATACGCAATCTCGCCGCCACCGGTTATATAGTAAGAAGTGTTTTGATTGCATCCGTAATAAATCCCTGATCGAAACCACCTCAGAAGACTTACTGCGTTTACTTAAGCGGTTGGGCTCCTTTGACAATGCCCACCTCAAGCTGGCCCAGAACTATGCCGAAGACATTGGATGGCTGTCTCGACTTATCGTGCCTCGCAAATTGTGGCCGAAGATCAAGCCTAAGCAAAAGCGAGGTGTCACAAAATGCGAGCATAAGCAGATCATTGCTGCCGAGCAGAATGCTGAACGTAAGGCTTACTATCAGCTTCTGTGGGAAACTGGCGCTTCTCAGACCGATGCTGCCAATCTAACAGCTGAGAACATTGATTGGGAAAATGAACGGCTAATTTACCAGCGGTGCAAGCTGGGGCCGGACAGTAAACCGGCAATAATGAAGCTTGGAAGCACTCTCAAGGCCGTTCTGATGGATTTACCCTCCACGGGCCCACTCTTTCCGAAGGTCCAGCAGGAAGGCGCTGGTGCGCGTGCGGCAGAATTTTGTCGCCGGATAAGGTTGATCGGCATACAGGGAGTTTCCTTGCATAGCTACCGTTATGCATGGGCGGAACGTGCACGGGTTTGTGGGTATCCTGAAAGATATGCCCTTGCGGCCTTGGGCCACACTAGCAAGGCGGTGCATCATGCATATGCCAAGAATGTTGAAGTGGAAGTCCCTGCATTAGAAGGGTATCAAAACTAGAGTAAGGCTTTCAGAAGTATGTGGGACTTTATGCGGCCATTACTTCCAAATGTTTTGTGCTCAATTTCTTTCGACTGTTCTTTGCCTTCCAGTTGTTACTGATCACTTTTTGCGCGTTCGACAACCACTCACTGTCGAAGTGAAGTCTAAAGATGTCGATCTTTGCGAACATCTTCGGACTGTTCGGTGAGGGCTTCCCTAGAGGCTGAAGCAGTTTGTTGGATACCAAGACCGAAATCTCATGTTCGTTGAAACCCAAGAGCTCAGAGGTATCCTTGGAATGAATTCTTGCAGGCAGTTTAGAGAACAGTGGATAGTTACTCATTTCTGCGATTAATGTCTCTAGGGCAACTTTTCCCATACTCTAATTATATTAGTATTCCTAAAATGAAACAAGAATTAACGGATTTAAATAATCAATCTTACTTTGATTTCTTTGGTCTGAGAAAAAAGAAAATTACATTCATTTTAGTGAGCTTTAAAAACTAGCATGAGCAGATAATTAAAATAATTTTAATTGGATTCATCGTGGAGTTTGTAACCCATGGGCTCTCACGAACGACAGGCGTCCGCTAGGAACCGCGGGGTGAGAGGGAGAAGGAGGCAGGTGACTTGATGGTGAAGAAGTAAAACCCAATGATCCGATTCCGGGATTGGATTAGGGGAAAAACGCCGTGGGAACAAAAAAGTTCACTTTTTTGGGTTTGAGGGGTTGAAAACCGCTAAGGACCGTCTATAATACCCACAGCGAGGAGCTTTACGCCCCGCTGCCAAAAAACAAGGCAGCCTCGAAGTTGTAAACTCAAGTGTGAATCTCCAAGCGATTAACTGGAAAATCGATATGGAGATTACACATGAAATCTATGCTATTCCTCTGGGGAACCAAAACCCAGACTTCTAAAAACAACACCCGCACGTTTAGCGCCTTACATCGTGAATACATGCACGATGTCAAAATGATAGCGGCGAAGTTTAAGGCCGATTACAACCGCCACATCGTTACTCAAGACGAGTTGGAACAAGAAGCATGGCTTGGCCTGCTCAAGGCGCACACAACATTCGACGCCAAAAAAGGAGCTAGCTTTCGTACCCATGCGCTCAACTGCATGCGCTGGACCGTTCAGGATTACCTAAAATCGGTTGCACGCGATTTCAAATACATCGACCGCTCAAAAGACGCCTATCAGGAAGGGGAAAAGCCTGTTGACGAAGCCGAGACGAGTAATGGCATACAATTTGAGATTTTACGTCAAGGGCTTGGGAAGCTGAGTGATCGCCAGCAGGAGGCCATCCTGCTGCGCTTTCACTCAGATCAAAAACTCAAGGGCGTGGCCGCACGGATGCACATCTCAATTGCCGCAGCCAGCAAGCTGGTTAAGACCGGCCTGAAAAACCTTCGCAGCTACATGGAGCCACGGATGGCAACGACACTTTAATAGTGAGAACACGGGATCGCTTGCTATTGATCAACTAACAAAGGATCCCAACCAAATGGAGCCGAAAACAGACTCCATGAAAGACAATAAAATGAAAAAACCCACTAAGAAAACCAAAGTAATAAACCAACCTATCAGCACTCAACAGAGTGAGGAGCAACAAGCAAAGTATGTTGCACAACTGGAAAAAAATCCTGACGACATGGAAATGGTTTTGGCCGATGCCTTTGTTCGAGGGATGCGCGAAAATCGTTACAAGTCGACCGGCTATGCAATTAATGAGCTGACCGATAACGGGATTGAAGCCGGGGCCGATCAAATCGATGTCATCATGGATTATGATGGGGAGCTAGGCACCAAGACAAAACCCAAAGCATTGGCGGTTATTGATAATGGGCATGGGATGGTGCCCTTGATGATTCGGGGAGCCATGCGATGGGGTGGGACTACCCGTGAGCAGGCTCGCACTGGCCTTGGTCGGTTTGGGTTCGGGCTGAAATCAGCTTCGTTAAGTTTTGCGTTCTGTTTCACCGTCTACTCGAAGAAAACTGGGGCTAATTGGCATAGCGTCACACTGGATGTAGATAAGCTGGCCAATGGAGACTATCGCGATCCAGAAACCAATCGCACCCAAATCCCAAAGCCCGAAGAGGCAAAGATTCCGGATTGGCTTGTCGCCGCGGAACTGGGCAATGGCAAATCAGTTAGCGACCTGGAATCTGGTACTGTGGTACTCATCGAAAAAATCGAAGAGAAAAAGCTGACCAAAAAAACAGTGACTGGACTCAGCAATCATCTGAAGGAGACCTTTGGGCTCACATACCGGAATTACCTAAATTCTACACAGGTTTTTGTGCAGGGAGAAAAGGTAGAAGGAGTGGATCCGCTGTTCTTGCGTGAGGATTGCAAGTGGTATGATGTGGATGGGGTTAAAGCCGAATCATTCGATACGAGTGTGCTCGCTATTAAGGACCAGGAAACAGGTGAAATCGCCGGAGAACTTACAGTGCGGTATAGTCTGCTGCCGCCCAACTTCCATTGGGGTTCACCAGATATAAAAAAGCCATACAACCCTCGCTTCAGTATTCGGGATGAAAATAATGGGTTCATTATCTGCCGAGCAGGAAGGCAAATTGATGTGACCAAACGAATCCCTGTTGAGCATAAAAAAGCAAGCACTCATCCCATCCCATCATTCAGTAACAATACGAGGTATATAGGTGTCGAGATTAACTTCCCTCCGGCGCTGGACGATGATTTTGGTGTCGAGAACACCAAACAGCAAATCGTCATGTCTGAGCGCATATGGAGCGCCTTGCGTAGTCACGGATTCCATTCTGCTTTATCGAATATAAGGAGTAAGTTCGAAAAGCAGCAGAAGGAATTTGCTGCTCTGATGGCCAAGGCAAAACAGACTGGGGAAGTTGTAGATACAGCTGCAGCGATCATGCCGGCCGTAGCTTCCGGGCTCAGTACGCAGTCTGGAACTGAGCTAAAAGACACCAGCGAGCGAGCGCAAAAAAACTTCGAAACTGAAGTCGAAGATAAAGCGAAAAAAGCTGGCCTCAAACCCGAAGACGTGGCGCCTGCTGTTGCCAGAGAGCATGAGGAGAAAGAATGGGTATGCATCCGCGAATCCGCGAAGGATGCATCCTTTTACCGCTTCGAGCAAAGTGGAGGGCAAAAGCAGCTCTACATCAATACGGACCATCCGTTTTTCAAGGAGCTCTACATGGGAGAAGGCTCGACTCCGCGCATGCGTACCGCACTGGAACTGCTCCTGTATACACTGGGTTACTGCGAGGACAGGAGCCCAACCGAAACCCGGTACATGTACCAACGGGAACGTGTACAGTGGAGCACGGCGTTGAAAGAGGCCCTAAACCGGCTGTCTGAATTCGAACCAATCGAAGTCGGCGACGATGCGGGTTTTGACGAACCTGAAGCCGCCAATGAACCTGAAGCAGTCGCTTCTGAATAACTAGTGAAGGGGGGGCGCTTGCCCCCCCTCAATCTTTCAGATACATGAGGTGCAGCCATGCCAGCCACAGAATCAAACACCGACTCCGCAACGGAGTCGAATGGCTGGCTGGCCTTCAATCCGGTCCGGCGTGATCCTGATGACTCAGCAAACGGTAAACAGCCTGAGGGACTATTTCCCACGGAGGACTTCCACCGGTACTGCAAATCACTCCTTGCCGACCAGCCCGAGGAGTTGAAGCCGGACACGGCATCAGACTTAAGGATGTCCTGCTTGGCCCTCAGAGATCTGAAAGCAAGCGGCTGGGACGTGCGCCTCAATGGGAAGGGTGTGGAAGTGCACAAACCCAAAGGCGGCCGAAAAAGGGAAAAGGAGATCGTCCGCCAAACACACCTGACACTGCGCAACCAACAACTGGCCGAACCGGAGGTGCAGGCATTCATCCGGCGGATGGAAAAGCGCCACCTCGGCCCACATGGCTGGATTTCAATTTTCTCCCTCATGCGCGATGGCATGGATTTGGCCAAACGCCTTGAGGCGTTGAATGCTTTGCCGGAGGAAAAGCAGCTGTCCGCTTTAGGCAAGGAGGTCAAGCCGTACATACAATACGCAGCTCCTGACGAGAAATGTGAGCATACCGGTTACCGATTGTCAGCGATATGGCGTTACTTTCGGTACACATGGTCAATGGAGTACCGCGGCATTCCCGGTCGAAGCATGAGTTTTCTGATCCGGGATGCGGCTGCGCCTCACCATCCGGTCATTGGCATTGCCAGCCTGGGTAGTGCGGTCATGGCCCTCAACATTCGCGATGTAGAGTTGGGATGGGATGCGGAAACATTTCTCGAAAGCCTGAACAAGACATCCAAGAAACGGCATGCTGAGTGGTTGTTGGAACGATTGGAGGCGATCATCAACGAGATGTATAAGGACGATTTCTTCGGTGAGGGAATTTTGAGTTTATCGCAAATTCAGTACCCCACTGAGAAAACGGTTCAAAAACTGAAGGATCTCAACAAGGAATCGGTTGAGGCTCATCGCAGATCTCCATCAAGGGAGATATTGGCCCTGGCAAATAAGTCACCCGAGAAGATCAAGGACTGGAAGAACGTTGCCAAGACTGCTTTGTACCGTAGCAAACGAGCGAGGCTCCTGGCCGAGATGTTGGATGTACGTCGTGTATTTCAGGAAGCTGGATTTACCAAGCCGACCTTAAGGGCGCTGCGCATGGGGCTAAAAGACAAAGCGTTTTGTGAGGTGGTCAAGCGATTGGTTCGAAGGCTGCAAAGCGAGAAGGCAGGCATTGACCTGATGGATATAAATATCTGCGGTGCAGTCGCTCCTTACAATCATCTATTGGGCGGCAAACTTGTAGCTATGCTCCTGTGTAGCCGCCAGGCTGGGAAGTGTTATGAGAGCCGCTACTCTACGGCACCCAGCATCATTGCCTCAGGTATGTGTGGTAAGCGAACCATCCGCGAACCCAAGCTCATTGCCCTAACGACCACGAGCCTTTATTCGGCGGGCTCAAGCCAATATAACCGCATCAAAATTCCAGCCAAGGAGCTTGGTCTATCATCCGACAAATTCCTCGAGTACAAACGCATTGGCTATACTGACGGCTATGGCTCTTTCCACTTTAGTCGGGAAACCGCGAAAGCTTGTGATCAGCTTATGGTTGATCGTGGCATCAAGCGGGTGAACCATTTCTTTGGTGAAGGTCCCAGCCCTACTCTGCGTAAGCTGCGGTTCGGTTTTGCTGAACTGGGACTGCCCAATGACAAGATCACTGAGCACGGTTATAAGCGAGTCGCATATCTGGTTAAATTGGCAAGTAATGCCCTTGAATATACCCTTGGCATTGATCCCAAACCCAATTTTTTGGTTGGCAAAAAAGACGAGAAATTAATCTCGGCTTATTGGGTTAGGCGATGGCTCTCGATGCGCATAAAGAATTCTGATGTACTCGACGCCGTCCGCCAACACTCGCTAGCTTATCCCATCGAACACGGCGCACAGGTACCCACTCCCCCGGAGCTTGAGGGTGATAATCAGATTGAGTTGTTTGATTAACAACTTATAATCGAGGTATCGCCTCATGAAAATGGATCGCGACGATTTCTGGAGAGCTGTCGGTGATGGCAGCACTCGGCGAGTGCTTAACTGCATCAAGGCAGGACTGGATATCAATATGCGGATGTACCAGGGCTACACCGCGCTTCATCAGGCCATCAAGTTGGGCAATCTGGAGATGGTTAACTACCTCATCAAGCACGGAGCCGATATCAATGCGCAGGTAGCAGGCAAGAAAGAGTCGCCCACTGAGTTAGCCGAAAAATTTGAGCACCCTGATATTCAAGAAACGCTCAAGGGACTCGGTGCCAAGACCAAAGAAGACCTTCTCAAGGAAAAGCAAGCACTCATCAAATCCCAACCCTGGACCGAGGGTTTGAGTGGACGCCCAATAAAAGAATTAGCTAAGGCTGGTATTACCTCTAAGGAGGCGTTTATGGAATGGGAATTCTGTCGTTACTCGTTAGGCGGTTATTCTGTCGGTGAAATTCTCGACGAACTGCAACGTAAACTGAAAGGACTGCCTACATACGATGAAGAGAGGGAACTAAAGTGGCAACGCGAAAAGGATGAGCGACGCGAGCGTTTAGCAGAAGCTGGTTTCAAGGAATGGAGTGATGTGGTGCGGCATTGGAAGGACGGTCTTGAGCACTATGGATTATCCACTGGAAAAATATTTCAGGAAATTAAAATTACCGGGCCTCCCTTGGTTAATTATTTAGGTTTACCCACAGATGAAGTAGAAAAATCTTGGTGGGACAAAAAATGCATTGATGAATGTCGGGGGATATTTCAAGAGATATGCGATCAAAGACCAGAAAGTAACCATTCCTATTTTTGGGAGCATTTACGGTCTCACGATGTACACCCAATCTACGTTAACGAGATCAACAAGGGGCAGCAACGTACCCTCGATTACTTGTGGCAGGCCAAAGAGTCGGATTCTTCCCTTTGTGCAGTTTTTATTCAAGCATCCCTGTTTCCGCAATTACACAGCACACGCAGAAGATCCAATAATAATTGGAAGTGTGAGGGTTTAGTTTATGACCTAGATCGTTGGTGCAAGGATATATTATCTGAAGTCTCAATCTCTTGTGATTGGGAATCTTTGTCTATTAATGTTTTGCCATCTGCTGCACGCGACCTATGGCGCAAAGATCAAGCCATTGAATCGTTGAAATCAATCATTCTTAATTTAGCAGAACAACACGCGGCACTTCTCCACAAGGAGCAACTAATTTACATTACCAGAACCGTTAAACCCGGTTCGGCACTAGATTTAAGGCTGAAAGAAGAAGAAGCCGAAAGAAAAAAGAAGGCGGAAGAATGGGAGCAAGGCAGAGAAGCACGTGAAAAGGAAGAAGAGGAGGCGCGCGCCAAATGGCAGGCACAACTGGCAGAGAGGCAAAGGCAAAAACTGCAGGAGGAAAAAGCCAAGCATCCCGAGCATCCACGTTGGGGAGAGTGGCCGCCTGAAACCAATGAAGAATTACTTGAATTGGTTTGGTCTAAATCCACGGTGCAGATCGCACAAGAGTTTGGGATTTCAGATGCAGCAATCGCCAAGAGGTGCAAGAAAGTAGGCGTTGAAAAACCACCGCGAGGTTTCTGGGCCAAGGTTGAGGCAGGTAAAATGCCTCACCCGCAGGGTAAGCCTGTGCAGCAATAACCCACCAGCGATTCCGGACGGAAAAGCATCTTCAAAGAGGAAGGCCGACCCTTGGGCCATCTATTCGTGACCATTCTTCAGAGGCTCGGTGTCGAGTCAGATACTCGGGCACGCTCGAGCGTGTGTAAGCCTTTTTTCTACGGATAAATCGTTCGTTAATCGAAGGCACTTGCCTTCGGTGGCGTCCCGCGAGAGAGGCTGGAAGGTGTGTCGGATATGGGAATGCCCACCAAGAGAACCCTCCGTCAGCCTTCGTTGGATTAATAGGATGCTGTCTTCTTAGTGACATTCATACTGCTAGCCCGCAAATTAATTTTTATACTTAGGTCTCCCAACTACTATAATAGTGTATGAGTTAGTAATAGCTCATAAAAGGGTTCGAGCCCCTTTCATCCGGCCGGGAGAAATCGGTGCGGTTTCCCTGAGATAATTGAAGGATAGTAGAGTGGCATTTGGCCTGATGCTGAATCAAGGGGTGGCTCCATCCGCATACGGGATGGTCATCAAAAACAGGAGAGGATAACACCTCTTGGAATACCCGCCATGACATGGAGGCTGGCCCAAGCCAGTTGAAATGTGGGTTTGGCTGCCCTTCGGCTTAGAGGTCGGAGCTGGGTTTTTAGCATACGTTCCCAAATGCGATTTGTAATCGCGTCAGGCAGTCCCGGTAAATCTCAATGTAACCAGTTCAATGGGGCTGAGTGAGGGAGTAATTCCGGTGTGTATGGTGGAATCCCCGACCACATTAAATACCGGGGCCTCGGAGAAAAGTTTGATATACACAAAGCTCCCTAACTAGCGCTCTTCAGTCGTTAGCTAGGGGGTTTTGTCTTTATTCAATATCCTGAAGAAAAGTATACAATATACTCCATAAAGAAACTGCAGTAGTAGGGCTCACATTGGAACAATAGAGGTGTATTACTAATGTAATGCTACCTTCAGTAGTCCAAAGCTTGTTAGTAGAGGCGGACACCTTAATGGATCCATTGTCCTTGAGAAATCAGGTCATGGAGAAACGGGAGCTCGACCATTGTGCCAGACAACTGGAACCGGTCTTCACGGAGCTGCACTGTGAGGCGGAGCCTCTTGCTGGTCATGATGACCCTTTCATTAATCATCTTATCCTAAAGTGTTCTCAAATTGGTCTTAAGGTGAATTGTGGATTAGTGAAATTCTCCAAATGGAACTCAGACACTGAGACATACGATGAAAAGAAAGATACAATGATAAGGATCATGGATAACGACTTGGGATATCAGTTGTACTGTGTTCCCACCGATCACAACAGTATGATGAGCATCCTAATGATCTCCGTCATCGGCGCGACAGAGCAACAGGCCGTGTGCGGCAAAGGCTTCTACGTTTGCAAACGTTTCATAAGGAAGCTCCGCAAGGTCTTCTTTGATACTCAATGGCCTCAGGGTTCGGTAAAAGGCGATATCGTCAAGGGGCTTCAAGGGACGGTGAAGGGAGCCACGCAATTGGCTGTGCTCAGTAACGGTAAGACTACTTCTTTTGAGAATAATCCAGAGAAGGACTGGAGGAATAGCAATGAATTCAGGTGGGCGAATCTCGAGAGGTTCAAGGGGCAGAATAGGTTGTGTGTTTTTTGGAGACTGATGGGTTTCGTCTACTTCTCGGACTCACCGGATGGATACCCGCAGCTCACATTAATTAATAATAAATCACTTCATCAATTTGATGAGGAGACTAGAAAGGAAATTGAAAACAAAATAATTGAGCAACAAAAACTCATTCATTTTAAGGATTATGAAAAAACAATATAAAGAAAATCATCCGGCAAGCCTGATACGTGCTGAAATAGAGCGTTTATCTCGGGCTGTAGAATACCAACACGCAGACATGGTGCACCATTCATTGGTCAAGCAACGACAAGTCGTCAGTATAGAGGAATTTGGCCGACACATTGGCCCGGCATACCGGCACAGTATCTCTCAAGGGATTGTTTTACCTACGGAAAACGCGGTGCGTTCACGGCGCAACAGCTCCTTGATCAGGATCTTCCACTGTCGTCGATATGGGCTTACCACCAAGAAGATTCCCGGTGCTGATGGGATCCATTATCGCCATTCTGAGGAGACTTTGGCTAACGAAGCAGAATACTGGCGTGAGCAGGGCATGCTACCTCATGAGCAGGGCGCCGTGCTTGAGCCGGGACCAGTAAACGCTGGATAACTGGAACAATACTGTATCTGTGAAAGGCTAGATCTTCTCATATATTCCCGTGCGCGCTGCCTGCAGGCCCACCGGGGTAAACCTAATATATAAACAAGAAATAATTATCATAAATAGAGGGGGAGTGGGGAGAGGTCTAGTATTCATTGTTGCGAAAACTTGTTGAGAACTGTCAGCAGAATTGCCAGCAGAGAGTAGGTACAAATAGTAGCTCAGTATCTGCCACGTTGTCTTGAATACTCAGCAATTCCGAGTTACATTTCACCTTAGAGACAGCATTTACCTCCGAGTCCTACCTCTGGAGCCAAAACAAAAAGTTCCTGATAAAAACGGGACGTTCGAACTTCTGGGGTAGGGCAGTTTGCCACTGAACCGCCGACCTTCAACGGAATCTTCAATTCGTTGGGTTAGGCCTGAAGGTTTTGTATATGCTTGGACATGATGTCCATACGCTGGCGTATGCTGCCTAACACTCGCATTCCCTTTTCTGATAGTATGAAAGGGAAGTAATGCAAAATCGTTTAGGAATGTTCCGCAGGTCATGGGGTGTCTACTACTGGGTGGATCGAGAGACCGGCAAACAGGGAACTCTCAAGACCAGGGACCGCAAGGAGGCTGCACGTTTATTGGATGCCATGCGTAAGTCCAGTTGTGCCTCAGACCAGGTTAACCTCGCCATGGCCCAGCTGCATCTTCAGGCGGCCAACCCGGATCTGGCATCAAGGACATGGCAGGAACTCTTCGTGGTGTGGATTGCCCAGGGATTGGCTGTGTCGACACGTGAACGGCGTCTGCGAGCCATTGAACGGCCTTGGATGCGTCAACTGGGCAAGTATCGGCTGAGTGATCCTGAAGCGGCAAAGTGGATCATGGAGAACCTGAAAGGTAACTGGTCCAAGGAAATCATTCGCGGTATTCAACGATTGGGGATCAGTCTGGGTTGGTTGGTACATATTCCAGTGCCTGACATTCACCTGAAGGTACGCAAGCGGGATCGAAAAGTGACCCGTGCCATAACCCAGAAGGAACATGAGGACATCGTGGCCTATGAACGTGAATCGGTAAGGACAGGTCGATCCAAGGCAAAGCTGGGGATAGAACGGGCACTGTACTACGAGCTTCTTTGGCATACTGGAGCCGCACAGATTGATGGTGCGAACCTGAAGGCTGAGAACATTGACTGGAGCCGCAACCGGCTTGGTTATCGTCGTCAAAAGACGGGTGAGAAGTGCCTGTTGGGTATCGGGCCGGACTTTGAGGAGTTTTTGCGGCAACTACCATCTGAGGGGCTTTTGTTTCCACAGATGGCAGCGAAAAGCTCGGGACATCGGGCAGCTGAGTTTAATCGGCGCCGGAAGCTTTTGGAGCTCGAAGGGGTAAGCCTGCACTCCTACCGGTATTCCTGGGCTGAACGTGCGGCTGTGGTTGGGATGCCGCTGCGCTGGGCGCAAGCCGCGCTGGGGCATTCTTCACGCGTTATTGCACAGGCTTATGCCAGGAAGGCCGAGATCGCGTGTCCGTTGCCGGAGGATTACCGGCATGGCGACGATATGACAGGGGAGGTACGATTTGCTGCTGCGTGATCGCATCTACTTTTGGGTTTTCCCGGAGGTCACCACCGAATTGTTGAAGTGGTTATCAACCGGGAGCTTGAGGGCAGAGCCCTCATCAGGCCCCGACCTTGGGAGGGGTCTCCATTAACACAAAAATGAAAGGACAACTATGCAAGTTATCATGGAAGTTAAATCAGTTGATCAAAAGAGGTACAGAAAAGGCGCCAGTGCCGATCAACCCTATACCACTCTTTCGGGTTTGGATGCATCCGGCCATAAGCCCTGGTTGCGACAGGTCTTGGAAGTAAGATGTGATCCACCCAGAACAGATATCACAGAGGGGGACAAGATCGGCATCATTGTTTCGGGTATCAGTGTTTATAATGGGGTCGCTCAATTCGACGGCGATATTCAGTTGGAAAAGAAATAATGAAATACTCCCCTGATGCGTTGGCCGTTCGGAAGTTGGATTGGGATTTCTTTGTAACCCTAACCCATAAAACCGAGCGGTCCCGTTGGGATTCTCCATCTCAAAAACGGCAGGCCCATAGATTCGCTGCCTGGGTGTATCGGGTCTGTCGTTCCTTTAGGATCAAGCCCCGAAACTTTATATGGGTGCGCCGGTGTGAAGTAGGTCGTGGGGGGCGAGACCATTATCATGTTTTGATTAGATTACCGGCAAGATTGAGAAGCAATATCAGGACTACGCGTTATCGTTTGAAAAACATATGGGAAACCAAGTTGGGCTACGGCATAGCTGATGTAAGAGCCGTCAAGGCCAATGAAGGCGTATCGGGTTACATTGCTAAGAAGGCTTCGGAATATGAAGAAGCGCGGTTTAGCAATGAGCGATATCGTTCCGTTGTTTTTTCGAGGGCAGCGCTTAGTCTGTTAAAGTATTGTTCTTAAGCACATAGAAAGGACTGAGTATATACCTCCGGTTTGTCCGCAGAGTTGGCGGAAGTCCAGTATCGGGGCCCCGATCCCCCGCCGCGTAGCGGCGGGGATTGGGGAAGCTTGATGGGTGAGGTGTGTCTGTAATTATGGTTTCAGCGAGTTTCCGTATGACGGATTTTAGTTGCTGACATAAGCTTTAGGATCATCGCTTGAATCCAGGTTAATTATATCGTGGTAGCGGGTCGCCATTATTTGTGCCTTATTGTTAGCCTCAGTAATTTTCCGTTTCAGATCCTCTGAAAGCTCAGTGTTGGGTGCAACGCGCGCTTTTTCAGAAAGAATGAATAGATCTCCGATTTCAATTTCCAGTTTCGCACGATAATTCGATAAACTTGTAGCTAAGTTTTGCCAACTAACATGATCCGCATCCTCTTCAGGAAGGCGGTTACACATCTTCAGCGTCATGCGTATTTCAGCTAAACTCATCTCCAAACGGGTTTTCGCATCAACAAGGTCGACACATAATGCCACCAGATCAGAGGCAGGGCCTGCTCTGAACAGCGCTAAACGCTTGTTAAGAGCTTGCAGGTGAGGGAATTCGTCATATATGGCTGTCGTGCTCGTGTTCATCCAGGGCCCTCTCCCCTGCCAAAAGCCAACGAAGCAGATCGCAAGAATGAGGCTAATACTACCCAATATATCGGGGATGCCTTGCCCACGCGTGGGCAATGAGCTGTAAACTGTCAGGCCAATACCTATTAAGATAAGTATGCACCAAACTAAAGTTGCCGGATCGCGAGCAAACCACCACAAATTTGAGTCCGGCTGGAACCAATGAACCGTGAGACTGAGTTCCTTACCAATCCAATTTAACAGAGTAGCTACAATAGCAGCCCCAACAAGTAACGCAGCCCCGCAACAGAACCACACTTCGTCCCAATTAATAGATTTCTTTTTTTGTGCCATATCTTATGTCTCCAGTTATATTATAATCGGCAGGTTCCGTGTCAGATTACTTCCACAGAACCTGCCTAAGAGGGTTATTGTGAGCTAATGATTACAGAGAACTCGGATTCAATTTCTGTATCCCTTACATAGGAGGAGCCAGATACCGAATCATTCAGGATTTCATTCATTTCTTCATGCAGAACCTCTGAGGTCGCCCAAATCTCTTTCCCTCGGTCCTGAAGGTTCGTTAGGTCGGCCATGGATTTCGTTGCTCTAGCGAGTTCGGAACCAAGCGCCATGTCCCTGTCCAAGTCCTCCAGACTGTCGAGTTTGACCTGAATCTTCTCCAAGATTGCCTCAGCTTTTGCACACATGTCCTTATAACTCGCTATTCTTTTTTGTTCTCTGCCCAGACTCTTGTTGGCTTTAACAATCGCAGCCTTGAATTCTTTCTCCGAAAGATCTTTTTCCCCTATCTTAATGGAAGACGGTTGGTTTTGCCCATCCGCACCCTCAGGATGTTCCTTTACCCAGGCCTCCTTGCCCGCTGTCAAAAAACGCTTATGACCTGATGCCTTATTTTCTGCCTCCCCAAGATGACCCTTCCAGAGAATCAAATTTCTGCGAGTCTCAAACCGACTATTCAGCAAGCCACGCCTCATTTCGGCAATTTCATTGCGTGCAGAAGAGTACCATAGATCCGGCTCAGCCCTGATCGCTTCTGGCGACCACTCGAAAACAGACTCATGAACTCCTCGTATTTTTTCTGCCATTGGCCCAGTGCCATCCTTAAATAAGATGTATCCGCCAATAATTGTTATTGCTCCGATGGCGCAGATCACATTTAAGAGAGCTATGCCTAATATTTGTTTCTTATTTTGTGTGCTAGTTTTCATTTTTCTATGTATTTATATAATTAGCCCAAGCTGCCGCATGGGTTTGTTTTGTTGGGGAGGGGGTCAGGCATTGCGCCAGAGGATAAAATTACCCCTACCGAAAATTGCGCCGTCAGGGATTTTGGCGCGGGTTTAGAACCTGGGAGCTTTTAGTGCGTCGTTTCTTACTTGGCTAACGCACACTACCCAAGCCCGATGTGGTTAGAATATTTGGTTTATGAAGAAATCTCACGACAAAAGGATTCACTGATTATTCACAACCTCTGAAAGGAGTGGCGTGCTTAAGTAAGCCAACTATATTTGATTGTTATAGATATCATATGAAAACGGGGAAAATATCGGTTGACAAAATATCAACCGCATATAAGTTGACGGAATGTCAACGCCACAATTTCCATATGTAGAGATACCCAAGGAGGTTGCATCGGTTGTTGGTGAATGTGATGAGGGTACACGTATGTACCGGAAAGAAGGGCCTGAAGAGGATTCTGGGTATTGGTTTGAGGCGATAGAAGATATTGTTGGGAAAGCAGTTTCACCTGGTGGAATTTCGATGTTTTGTCCGGTGACCAGGGCTGCGGTTAATAAGCGGATGAAGGAGGGCAGACTCTCCGCATTCTTGTTTCACTCGACGGAAATCAAAACCAACTGGTTTGGCAAGAAACGGGTTAAGCGTGAGTCGCCATATATTTTGATACCCGTAAGTGAAGCAAAGGGCTGGAAAGAGGAACTGGAGCGGGAAGCGGTAAGGCGCGGGTACGTGGACCAGAAAAATCTGGAGGGCAATGAACCCGATTGGCATGGGGAATTTTTACAATGGAAAGACAAGAGGAAAAAATGACTTTACCGGCTCGTTTAAACGCTGAGGAGGCGAGTAAAATTTTGGGTTTTGAGAAGCACGATATCTCGGTGTTGGTGCGGAACAAACTTCTCAGGCCACTGGGTAAGCCGTCCAAACAATCAACCAAGTTTTTTGCAATGGTAGAGATCTTAAAATGCCGCGAGGATGTCAAATGGTTGGATAGAGCTACAAAGGTTGTTTCAAGTGAAAGAAGAGGATAAACTCGCACTTCATGAAACCCACCTTCATAGCTTTATTGGCTTTTTGCTTGTGTCTGGGTGGCTGTGGGAAGAAGAAGGTGGAGCAGGCTGCGAAGGAGCCGCTTAAAACTAAAGAAGCTCCTGAAAAGGCTAAGCCAAAACCTCCTTCGGTTAAACCCGATACCGTACTCTGGGAATTTGAATCGGTATATAGTCTGTCCTCCTCCCCCGCCATCGGCTCTGATGGCACGGTTTACGTCGGGTTAGGTAACTCTAGGCTCTATGCCATCAATGGCAAGAGTGGGATCAAGCTATGGGAATTTGAAACGGGAGAAAGTGAATATGGTGTGTCCTCCCCAGCCATCGGTTCTGATGGCACGGTTTACGTCGGGTCAGATGACGGCAAGCTCTATGCCATCAATCCCAAGAGTGGGGCCAAGCTATGGGAATTTGAAACGGGAGGTGATGTGGACTCCTGCCCCGCCATTGGACCAGATGGCACGGTTTACGTCGGGTCAAAGGACAACAAGCTCTATGCCATCAAGACTGACTCCAAAGGCCTCGCCAAAAGCCCGTGGCCGATGCGCGGCCAGAATGCCCGGCATATGGGGCGAGTGATGAAGGAGTAAGTTATGGGTATGGTTACCCTTAAGTTGTGGCTTTGCCTTCCTGTTATTGATTCAGCTCGTCGTACTTCTTATTGCTACCTTTAGC
>PBLJ01000081.1 GCA_002721705.1 Opitutia bacterium | reverse complement strand
TGGCAATCCTTGCCTCGGATTAGTATCCAATCATCATCCCCAATTGGGGGTGTGAGCGGAATGGGATTGCCGCCATTGTTGGCTGTTTGCCGAATAGTCGGTCATCACTTTCGTTACCAGTGAATGCCGATTGATACGGACGAACTCCCTTGGTGTATGCAAATCACTGGGAGTCAGGGTTTAGTGTAGGTTTGGATGAAAAAAGCCATAAAAATGTCCCAAAGACCAATGGGTAGTTCTATTGGCTTGGTATATAGCATTCCGCATTTTTAACACTAACGCCTGCTCAGGGGGACAACGCCATGATGAAACTGAATGATTTCCTTCGCTACGAAATTTCGCTCACCATCGATTATGAGGATTACTTTCGTTTGATTTACGAAACCAAGTACATGTTGGAGGCGCGTTTGATACCTGGGAGGCAATTCGTCGCCAAGCGATCAATCTATGCCAATTGCAGGAGGAACGCAGTTCACAAAGCCGTGCAATGGTACTGGAAGGAATTCAAGGGACTCATAGGTCCGGCCCACAAAGTAATGCATGTCAATGACCCTTATGGCGAAGTGGTTTACGACGAAGACTTCGCCTGCAACGAGCTGGGCAACAAATATCTGGATGAAGCCACCATCGAAGGCATTATCGAATCTTCTGATGGAGCTTTGGCACGGGACGACCGGGAAGGTACCGAACACCATCCACCGAACAGTCTCCGCCGCATTAAGAGGCGTCGTAAACAAAACGTTTTGCTTGCTCCCCGGATTCTGCAATCCCCTGGCGGAACGATCTATTATCGCATGACGGAATCATCCCAGATTTCCCAAGAGGGGAAAGTGATAAAGCGTCGTAAAGTGCGCAACGTCAAGCTGGCTTCCAAGAGTCTGGAGAAAGCGCTTCGTGAGATTGATCGGCGTGGGTTGAACAAAAATGCCGCAGCTTGAGTTTAGGTCCCAGAAAAAATTTGGGTCTTAACAGGTTTGCATCTTTGACCTGCCGGAAATCCCCCTCTATCCTTATATGTTTGTTTTATTAGTCCGATGACTGATCACTTGAAGGCAGATGGCCGTACTTCCTCCTCCAAAGAGGTTTCTGCGGAGTTGGTTAAGTTGATGATGAAATACCAGCGTAGGATTTTCGCTTATATTCACACCTTGGTGCCTAGTCGCAGTGATGCGGAGGACATCTTGCAAGACGCCTGCGTGACGATCTGCGAGAAATTCGACCAGTTCAAGATCGGTACGAATTTTTATTCTTGGGCGTGTCAAATATCCTACTGGAAAGTACGGGCGGCCCGTAAGAAATTCGCGACCTCCAAAGTTGTATTCAATCAAGAAGTCTTGGATTGCGTTGCCGAAACTCGTAGTAGGATGGAACGTGAGTTGGATTACCGCCATGACGCTTTGGCTCGTTGTCTCGAAAAACTCAATGCGCGCGACCGCCGCATGGTGCTGACTCGATACGAACCAGGTAATAACGTGGCCCAAGCTGCTCAATCTTGTGGTCGAACGATTCAAGGGGCCTACAAAGCCCTGACAAGGATTCGCAAGGTCTTGCATGATTGCGTGACCTTTGAAGTTTCCATGGAAGGGGCTGGTTCAGTTGAAACGCCATGAGCTTAACCGATGACGAGATTCTAGAACTTCACGAGTTGCTCGACGACTTGGTCGAAAATAACTTGGCCGGGAAACGTCTGCGTAGGTTGCAGGAGTGGTTGGTGGAGAGCGAAGCCGCACGACGCAGATACGTGCGCTTTATGGATTTATCGGCCAGCCTCCGGCATTATGGAGAAGAATGTTTCGCCTTGGATGATGATGCTGAGGCTGAAGCGTTGGAGGAAGAATCGGAAGGTTTGCTTCGTTTTTTCCGGCCTTTCTTGGCAATTGCCGCAGTCATCACTTTGGTTTTCTTGGGTGTCGAACTCTGGCTCAGGTGGCAACCTATGCCTTTGCAGGAGATTGATGAGACGTCTCCTGTCGCGGGCGAACGGAACCCAGCATCGGCTGTTGCAGACGAGTCGAATTCAGCGTCGGCTTTACCCGGATCAGGAGAATTTGGTGGCAACCAGGATGAATTCTTGTCAGAAGCCGTTGGCAAACTGACCAGCGCTTTGCCTGTCGATTGGGCTCCTGATTCCGAATTGCAGCCCAATCATGATGATTTCTTTCCCGCCGGCTCCATGCAGCTGGAAGATGGTTTGGCTGAAATCAAAATGCATAGTGGAGCCTTGGTGGTTTTGGAAGGCCCGGCTGATTTCCAAATGAATTCGGTTAACGAAATCTTTCTCGCGAGAGGGAAATTACGAGCGATCGTACCTCCTGGAGCAAAAGGCTTTAAAGTACTGATTCCAAGTGGACAAGTGATCGATTTGGGTACTGAGTTCGGTCTTCGAGTAAGGGATGACGGGACTGCTGAAATTTGGGTTCATGAAGGCGAAGTCCTCTATGAGGGTAACGATCGCGATGCAGAACGAGCCTTTACTTACATGGAGGCTGGCGAGAGTATTTCCATCAACGAAAAGGGCGATCTTAGTTGGATCGACATGCCTTCGGAGCCGTTTCTGGGCGCAGCCGACGTCGAATACCGTTCAATGGAGGCGAGAACTCGCCGATACACTGTTTGGTCTGGTTTGAGTAAGCAATTGGCCAAGGATCGTCGCCTATCCCTTTATTTTACTTTTGATAAAATGCCCTCGACCACGGATCCTCGTCTCCGCGACGACTCCTTTCACAAGAAAAAACGAGAAGACGGGACGATATTCGGATGCAATCGCAAAGAAGAGGGGCGCTGGCCGGGCAAAGGGGCCTTGAGGTTTACAAGCGCCAACGACAGGGTGAAACTGAGGTTGGCCAAACCGATGCGATCCCTTACTTTAGCCACATGGCTACGTCTGGACATTTTACGGAAGGATTACAATCCAATCGTGCACGAGGCCAAAGGTGGTCAAGCAGGTCTGTCTTGGGGCATTGATGGTCGCGGACGCATCATTCTTCGAACTTATCAAAAACAATCTCAAATTGCAGAATATACCACTTCACCTGTTTTCGACAGAGTGCGTCGCTGGGTGCACTTGGCTACCACCTATGACGCGAAACAGGGCAAGGTGACTCACTACGTCGATGGCCGTAGCAAAAGTCGTGAAAATCTTCGTGGCGACCTTCGTTTGTCTTTGGACAAGGCTTTCTTGGGCAACGTATCGGATCAACCTCGTTCTCCTTCTGCAGGAAGAAATTTGTTTGGGACAATCGACGAATTCATTGTTTTTCGCGAAGCATTGGATGCCGCGGAGATTGGTGAACTGTATGAAGTCGGGCGTCCGGAGGCTTTTTCTCGTCTCAATCCTTTGCCTTGATCTTGGCTTTCTTTACTTTGCTCCCATTAGGAGAAAATGGGAATGCAAGGAATGCGTGTTGCCATCTTTTCTCTATCTTGGATGATCAAAACCATGTGGAAAGTAGGCTTCCTTGCTTGTTTTACCTGTGGCCTGTCTCTGGCTTTGGGCCAAGGTCCATCCGTTGAGGAAGCTGCCAGACACTGGGCCTTTCAGTCGATTTCAGAACCTGTGCCTCCACTGGTGACGAACGCTGGTACGTCGATTGATTCATTTCTTGCGGCTAAACAGAGGAGCCATCAATTGCGGTCGGCCGAAACGGTTTCCAGTCGGCTGCTTTTGCGTCGTCTCGCTTTTGGGCTGAAGGGGCTTCCCGCCACTCATGACGAGACTCTCGCGTTTGAGCGTGACGATCGTCCCGATGCCTTGGCACGCCAAGTGGACAAGATGCTGGCATCTCCGCGATTTGGCGAGCGGTGGGGGCGTCACTGGCTGGATCTCGCTCGCTATGCGGATACCAAGGGATATCTCGTGGGTGGAGCAAGCAGGAGGTATCCTTTCGCTTATTCTTATAGGGACTGGGTTATAGGCTCCCTTAATGCCGGCATGCCGTATGATGAATTTGTGAGAAAGCAGTTGGCGGCCGACCTTTTGCGTAATGCGCCCGCTCACCCCGACCTTGCTGCACTTGGCTTTCTCACCGTTGGACCTCGTTTCTTGAATCGGGAGCATTTGATCATCGATGATTGCATCGACGTCGTGACGCGTGGCTTGATGGGGTTCACCGTGGGTTGCGCCCGTTGTCACGATCATTTTTACGATCCCATTCCTCAAGAAGATTACTATTCCCTGTACGGAATCTTCGACTTGGTCAAGGAGCCCAAGGAGCTGCCTGTGATTTCCCTGCCGGACCCTTCTTCTCCATCTTACCGAGACTACACCTCGAAACTAAAGACCTTGGAAAAAGCCGTGGCAGAGCATTTGCGTTCGAAATGGAATTACCTTCGATCGGAGCAAGGGATTCGTGCCTACATGCAGGCTGCTCACGATGGTTTCAGCCTTTCCAATGACCGTTTGGAAGCGCTTGCGGCCAAGCGAAAGCTCTATCCCAAGTTGGTTATCCGATGGCGAGATTTCCTGCGCAAAAAGGAAACCTCAGATGATCGACTTTTCGCCCCATGGCGGGCTTTTCGTGAAGCTAAGCCTTCTAGTTATTCTTCGATTGTGGCGAACTGGCTTTCCAATAGCCGTGAAATCCCTCCTTTCCTGGAACGTGAACTACGAAAAGGCACACCGAAAGACTTTACCCAAGTTTCTTCCTGGTACTCTCGGGAATTTGCTGGCGCCCTAGCTAAAAGCTTTGTTGGGCAATCAAGCAAGGCAACTGCGACCTTGGTGGCAACCCCTGCCTTTCCCGTTTCTTTCGAACTCTCGGCCGTGGAGCGTTATTTCGATACTGCGGCCCGCAACAAGACCAATGCTTTGCGAGCCAAGGTGGCCAAGCATCAGGCCGACCACCCCGGTTCTCCTACCCGGGCTATGGCCATCGTGGACGTTTCCACTTTTCATAACCCGCGAATTTTCGAAAGAGGGAATCCCAATAACCGAGGTCGCGAAGTGCCTCGTCGCTTTTTGGCTGCTCTTTCTCCAGCGGGGACCCGCAAGCCGTACGTCAACGGCAGTGGACGATTGGAGCTTGCCGATTCCATCTTGTCAAAGAGTAACCCCTTGACTGCTCGCGTTTTCGTAAACCGAGTATGGGAACAGATGATAGGGGAAGGCATCGTGCGAACCCCCAGCGACTTTGGTTTGCGTGGCGCACCTCCCACGCACCCGCTTCTTCTGGACTATCTTGCGTCCACTTTTCGAGAGGACTCCTGGGATCTCAAGCGGTTGGTGCGACGCATTTCCCTGAGCGAAGCCTATCGACAATCCTGCGGATCACCTCCTGCTCGGGATCCAGAAAATCGGTTGCTTTCGGTAATGAATCGTCAACGCCTCGATTTCGAATCGATGAGGGATGCAATGCTGTTTGCTTCGGGAGAGATCGACTTGTCCATCGGGGGACGCTCCGTGCATTTGATCAAGAAGCCTTTTTCTGTCCGTCGAGCAGTCTATGGATACGTGGATCGCCAGAATATACCGGCCTTGCTGCGAACCTTTGATTTCTCCAACCCAAATATCCACACGCCAGCTCGCCCTGAAACCACGGTGCCTCAACAAGCCTTGTTCGCCTTGAACGATCCATTCGTGATTGGGCGAGCCGAAGCCTTGGGTCGCGCACTCGTTGGCTTTGCCGCCGAGAAGGCCATTCAGGCTCTCTATCGTCGCGTTTTGTCGAGGGATCCCTCTGCCCAAGAGCTTGCAACCGCCCACGCTTTTCTCGGTGGTGAGTCATCCTTGGAAGGCTTGGCCGACCTCGCCCAAGCCTTGCTTGTTTCAAACGAATTCTTTTTCATCGACTGATGGACTCGGCTTCCAGGGATTTGCCTTTCGCGAGGCGCGACTTTCTCACTCGTTGCGGAATGGGCTTGGGAGTTGCCGCCTTGGGTGCGCTCTGCGGAGAGGAGTCCCTCGGAGCTGCATCGATTAACCCCATGACTCCGCGAGGACCGCATTTCGCTCCAAAGGCGAAGCGCGTCATTCACCTTTTTATGAACGGTGGCCCTGCCCACATGGATACGTTCGATCCGAAACCCGAACTTACCCGTTGGTCGGGCAAAGCTTTGCCCGAGGGGCGCAGACTTGCCACGGAGCGTAAGACTGGCGCAGCGTTCGGGTCGCCTTTTCGTTTTAACCGTTACGGTAAGAGTGGGTTGCAGGTCAGCGAAATTTTCCCTCACGTCGCGAAGCATGCCGATGAGTTGTGCGTCATACGATCCATGAAGGCCGATCTGCCCAACCACGAGCCCTCCCTGATGCTCATGAATTGTGGTGACGCCCGTCTGCCCCGACCCAGTATGGGCTCTTGGGTGACCTACGGACTCGGTAGCGAAAATGCGAATTTACCGGGCTTTGTCGTTCTCTGCCCGAATGGCTATCCGATTACGGAGACCAATAACTGGCGCGCTGCTTTTCTTCCAGGGATCTACCAAGGTACCTACGTTGATCCTACCAAGGGCGGTCCGAATGAAGTTATTCCCAATCTCAAGCCAGCTCGGGGACTTGATAGACAAGGGCGACAACTTGATTTGTTGCGAAGCCTTAATGCAACACATGCCGCGGATCGTGGTTCGGATGCTCGTCTGGAAGCCAGAATTCAATCTTTCGAGTTAGCTTACCGCATGCAGATGGAGGCCAGTGATGCCTTCGACGTAAGTAAGGAACCCGCAAAGTTGCGCGAATCGTACGGGTCAGGCATTCATGCCAAGCAATGCCTCATCGCTCGGCGATTGGTGGAGCGTGGAGTTCGCTTCGTTCAGCTGTGGCATGGCAAGGATCAACCTTGGGACAGCCACGACGACATTGAAAAACAGCATCGGCGATTGGCCGGTGAATGCGACCAAGCCATCGGCGCCTTGCTTTCCGACCTCAAACGTACTGGGTTGCTGGAGGAAACCTTGGTCTTGTGGGGTGGCGAGTTCGGTCGTACGCCGACGGTCGAGTTGCCTAAACCCGGTTCCAATGGTGGCAAGGTGAATGGCCGAGACCACAATCACCATGGTTTCTCCATGTGGATGGCCGGAGGCGGCGTAAAAGCCGGGTACGTACATGGGGCTACCGACGAGTTTGGGTTTCAGGCAGTGGAAAACCCCGTGCACGTGCACGACCTTCACGCTACCATGTTGCATCTGCTCGGTTTCGATCATGAACGCTTCACCTATCGTTATGCCGGACGCGACTTTCGCTTCACCGACGTGCACGGTCGAGTGGTCAAGGAATTGCTTGCTTGACTGATCCCATGAGCGAACCAACACCTGAGGTCGTGGTGGTGGGCAGTTACGTCCACGACATGAAATGGCGTACCCAACGTTTTCCCGTGGACGGTGAGTCTGTCCTAGGTGATTTCTATGATGATCCCGGAGGGAAGGGGACGAATCAAGCTGTGGCATCTGCTCGTCTGGAGGTTCCCACGGCATTCGTTGGTGGTGTGGGGGGCGACATTCTAGGTGTCGGGGCGAAGAAACTATTCGAGAATGAAGGCATACAATCTCATTTACTGGAAGTGGATGGGCCTACGGGTACGGCTTCCATCCAGATCGATTCCACGGGTCAAAACCGAATCGTGGTAGATTTGGGAGCCAATATGCTTTGGGAACCTGAAGGGATTGCGGAGTCATTGCTTTCCAGCGCCAAGGTGGTCGTTTGCCAATGCGAGATTGGGCCGCACGTCACGGAACGTGCCTTGCAATTGGGGCAAGAGAGCGGAGCGCTCACCATCCTCAATCCCGCCCCGTTCTCGGATCAGTTCCGTTCCGAAACCCTGCGTTACGTCGATGCTCTTGTCCCCAACGAGTCTGAATTCGCCGGGCTCCTTTCCAGTTTCGACTCTACACGTGAACTTGCCGTCGCTCCTGAAGAAGTGGCCGAGCTTTCAGATGATGAATTACGCTTGCGATGCGAGGCTATACCAGTGGCTACTGTGATCGTCACCTTGGGCGAGGAGGGTTGCTACCTATCCAGTCCTGCAGACCAAGGAAAGTATCGTCCCGAGCCTAGTATCCAAGCGATCGACACCGTAGGGGCGGGTGATTCTTTCGTGGGCGGATTGGCTGCTGCCAAGGCCCGAGGCTCAGAATGGCCCGAGGCGGTCACTTTCGCGACCAAGGTGGCGGGTTTGGCAGTGCAACGCAAAGGGTCGGCTCTCGCCATGCCTCGCTTGAGCGAGGTTAAGGCCTAGGAGTTTACCCTTTGGCTAATGTCGGCCAAAACGCTTCGATGATGGCCTGCATCCGAGGCATCGCTACCGCGGCGGTTTCGGCTACTTCCTCATGTGAAAGAGGATCGGGGCTTACCCCCGCCGCGAGGTTGCTGATGCAGGAAAGGGCAGCGACCCTCATGCCGGCGGCATTGGCAAGAATGGCTTCGGGGATCGTAGACATACCTACGGCATCGGCACCCAAGGTTCGAAAGGCTTTTATCTCGGCTGGCGTCTCGAAGGTCGGTCCTGACAAGGCGACGTAAACACCTTCTTGAATGGAATGGCCGCACGTATCTGCCGCTTCCCTTAAACTGGCCCTTAGGCTTGCATCATAGAGGTTGCTTTGGTCAGGGAAGCGTGGCCCCCAGCTTGCGTCGTGTGACCCGATCAGGGGATTGCCCGGCATGAAGTTGAGATGATCACTCACAATCATGAGGTCGCCTGCCGCATAGCTTTCGTTTATACCACCGGCGGCGTTTGTAAGAAATAAGGAGCTTGCTCCGAGGGATTTTGCGAGGTGTACGGGAATGGCGATCGGGGTCCAGCCGACACCCTCGTAGAAATGACGCCTGCCTTGAAAGAGAAAGGTTTCCACACCGCCTAGTTCCGCCCATGAAAGTTGCCCGGCGTGCCCTTCCACTCCGGTTGACCCCAGTCCGGGAATTTGGTCATAGGACATGGTCTCGCGCAGGTTGAAGATTTGGCCGAGGTCGTTCCAGCCGGATCCGCACACGAGGGCGGCCGCAGGTCGGGCTTCCGGCCAAATGTCGGCTACGCTTCGGTGTGCCTGATTTAACGTTTTCGCGTCAAGGCTCATTGACCGATGGGGTGCCAAGTGGTCTTGATTTCCTGCAGGTCGAGGATGGGATAGGGGCCGTCGACTTCATCAGAGAACCAGTTACTTGGTTTTCGCCGGATGATGCGTTTCAGGTTGAGCGCTGCATCTTCCTCCACTTGCTTGCGTTCCTTGTCGTCGAGGTCGACGTGAACCAAGGCGTTTACGTCCATGTGGCTGGAGAGGGGAGGGATTAGCTCGTCTCGCTGACCGGTCAGGAGGTTGACCACGCCGCCCGGCAAGTCGGAGGCATGAAGAACTTCGCCGAAGGTAATCGCCGACAGCGGAAAAGATTCGGAGGCTAGGCACACTGCGGTGTTTCCTCCGGCAATGGCTGGCGCGACCATGGAAGCCAAGCCAAGCAGGGGGGCATCGCGGGACGCGATGATCACGACCACACCAGTGGCCTCGGGCAGGGAGAAGTTGAAATGAGACGAGGCCACGGGATTCACGGTACCGAACACCTGCTGGTATTTGTCCGCCCATCCAGCGTAATGAACCAAGCGATCTACACTGGCTGCGACTTCGCGTCGCGCTTGCGCGGAAGTGGCTCCGCTGGAACGCAGCTCCTCGGTGAATTGTTCACTGCGACCTTCCAGCATTTCGGCCGCGCGGTAAAGGATTTGACCTCGGTTGTAACCCGAACGAGCGGCCCATCCGCGACAGGCTCCACGAGCGGCGACGACTGCTTCCCGGCAATCCTTGCGGGAGGCTCGACAGGCGTTGGCCAACAGGTTGCCCTTGGCATCCGTCACCTTGATGGTTCGTCCCGACTCGGTTCGCGGAAATGCACCGCCAAGATACAGCTTGTAGGTCTTGGCCACTTGCAGGCGATCCTTGTCCTTGGCGTTCTTCATCGCTTGCCTTTCGCGGATCTCGTGAGTTCGACGTAGGGCAAGAGGCCGTGCAGACCGCCCTCACGCCCCATGCCGCTTTCCTTGTATCCACCGAACGGAGACGTAGGGTCAAACTTGTTGAAGGTGTTGGCCCATACCACGCCGGCTCGGAGTTCGTTTCCGACTCTAAAGATTTTGGATCCTTTGTCCGTCCAGACTCCTCCTGACAGGCCGTAGGGCACGTTGTTGGCCATTTGAATGGCTTCGTCCACGGTTCGGAAGGTAAGCACGGAGAGCACGGGCCCGAATATTTCCTCGGTGGCCACCCGATGAGACTGGGCGACGTCGAGAAACAAAGTAGGCCGGCACCAGTACCCTTTGGTGGGGAGGGGGCAACTGCTTTGATGGAGCGAGGCGCCTTCCTTTTCGCCGATCCGCAGGTATTTTTTTATGGTTTGCAGCTGCTCCTTGGAGTTAATTGCTCCGATGTCGGTGTTTTTGTCCAGAGGATCACCCACGATAAGGGTCTCCATGCGATCCTTCAGTTTGCGAAGGAAGAGGTCGGCGATCGATTCCTGAAGCAGGAGGCGAGACCCGGCGCAACAAACGTGTCCTTGGTTGAAGAAGATGCCGTTTATTACGCCTTCCACTGCCTGATCGATGGGGGCGTCCTCGAAGATTACGTTGGCGGCTTTGCCACCAAGCTCGAGGGTGAAGCGTTTTTCGGTTCCGGCCAGTGCCTTGCGGATGTTCTTGCCTACCTCGGTGGAACCGGTGAAGGCTACCTTGTCGATTCCTTTGTGCCGAACCAATGCGGCCCCCGTGTCTCCTGCTCCCGTAACGAAGTTGACCACTCCCGGAGGAAGGTCCGCGTCTTGGATGATCTCAGCCAGTTTAAGGATGGAAAGCGAAGTCGTCTCGGCCGGTTTCAGTACCACGGTGTTGCCGGTAGCGAGGGCGGGGGCAAGTTTCCAAGCCGCCATAAGGAGCGGGAAATTCCAAGGAATCACTTGACCTGCTACTCCAACGGGAGTGGTGGTTTTACCGGGAAAGGCATAATCCAACTTGTCGGCCCACCCCGCGTAGTGGAAGAAGTGCGCCGCAACCAAGGGAAGGTCGACGTCTCGAGATTCACGGATCGGCTTGCCACCGTCCATGGTCTCCAGGATCGCCAGTTCACGTGATCTTTCCTGAATAAGGCGAGCGATCCGAAAGAGGTATTTCCCTCGCTCCGCGGGCTTGGTCTTTGACCAAACGCCCTCGTATGCCTTGCGGGCAGCGCGGACGGCTCGGTTCACGTCCTTGGCGCTGGCCTCGGACACGGTGGCGAGGGACTTTTCAGTGGCTGGATTGACGGAGGGAAAGGCATTGCCGGACGAAGCGGGGACGAACTGACCGTCGATGAAAAGCTCGTAATGGTCCTTCAATTGCACGGGATCCGTTGACTCCGGAGCAGGAGCATAGTCCCAAGCTCCCTTGAATTGAAGGGGTGGTGGGCTTTTCTTTCTGGATTTCGCCATCGCGGTCTATTGCTCAATCAAGCGAGAAGTAATTCGAAGATTGATAAACTCCCGTGCTTTGTTTGACAAGCTGCATGAGAACGTCGTTGGCGAGACTGCTGGCTCCAAATCGGAAAAGATCTGGCGTCAGCCAGTCATTCCCGAGCGTTTCTCTCAACATGACCAAGTATTGCACGGCCAGCTTGGCCTTGGATATACCTCCGGCGGGCTTCATACCTATGCGTTCACCGGTTTCATAGTAATGATCGCGGATCGCCTCCAGCATGACCAGAGTGACCTCCATGGTGGCAGCGGGTTGCACCTTGCCGGTGGAAGTTTTGATGAAGTCGGCTCCGGCTTGGATGGCGAGGTCACTTGCTTTCCTCACGTTGTCCAAGGTATGTAGCTCGCCTGTCTCGAGAATGACTTTCAGGTGAGCGGTTCCACTGGCTTCCTTGACCGCGAGAATTTCATCTCGGACGAAGCCATGATCGCCGGCGAGAAAGCGTCCTCTGGATATAACCATGTCGATTTCCTCGGCCCCGTCGCGGACGGCTCGCTTCGTCTGGTTGATTCTCTGCTTGAGGTCATCTTGGCCGCTGGGAAACGCGGTGGAAACGGAAGCGGTTTTCACGCCACTTCCTTTTAGGGCTGAACGAGCTGTCTTTACCATCGAAGGATAGACGCAGATCGCCGCTACGTTTGGCAAGCCCGGTAGGTCATCATGCAAGTGCGTGGCTTTTTGGCAAAGTCGGCGTACCTTGTCCTCGGTGTCTTTTCCTTCCAGCGTCGTCAGGTCCAGCATCGAAAGGATGAGTTCGAGAGCCTGTACCTTGGATTCCTTCTTTATGCTGCGGGTTCGAAACCGGGCCACTCGTTCCTTCACGCCCACTTCGTCGATGGCGGGCGAGTCTCCGGAGAGTATGGCGGGGGTAGGGGACACGTTGGCTCAAGAGTGCGAGTCGTAGGTCAAGGTGAGGTTTTGGCGCCGAATGATCAAGTGATTGGAACCATCGGGAAGCTCGGAAGGTTCGGTGCGGCCAACCACTTGGGCTTCTATACCTAAGTTTTGCGCAATGGCGATGAGTTCATCAGTTGCCGCGGGTTCGCAGTAGGCTTCCAGACGATGACCCATGTTGTAGACGCGGTGCATTTCCTCGTCACTGGTGCCACTGGCTGCCTGGATAGCTTGGAATACGGGGGAGGCAGGCAGGAGGTTTTCCTTTACGTGTTTTACCCCGTTACCGAAGCGAAGGCACTTGGTTTGTCCTCCTCCTGAGCAGTGCACCAACCCTTTTACCTGGTCCCTGCGTTCCGACAGGATGGCTTTCACCAAGGGCACGTAGCATCGGGTCGGGCTGAGCAGAGCTTGTCCCACCGTCAGGTTGGAACCGGGCAAAGGATCATTCATTTGATAGGGACCGCAATAGACGAGGTCCTCCGGAGTCTGGGGATCTCGGGTCTCGGGATACTTTTCCTTGTATGTCGAGCTCAGCAGGTCGTGTCTTGCGCTCGTCAGTCCATTGCTGCCAATTCCACTGTTCTCGCTCTTCTCATGGATCGCTTGTCCAGCTGAGGCAAAACCCACGATAGCCAAGCCGGGGCAGATGGCCGCGTTGTCCACGATCTTTTCGCGATCGAGGGTGGCCACGGCGCAGGAATCGACGATGACCGTGCCGGTCAAGTCCCCGACGTCCGCGGTTTCCCCCCCGCAAGAGGTGACCCGTACGCCAAGAGAGCGCAGTCCCTCGAGGAACTCTTCCGTACCCGCGATCAGTTCGGCAAGCGCTTCGCCGGGGAAATTGCGGGCGTTGCGGTTTACCGTGCTCGAAACCACCACGTCGTCGGTTGCTCCCACGCAGGCGAGATCGTCCAGGTTCATGACGATGCTGTCCTGGGCGGTGCCCCGAAAGACCGTTGCGTCACCGGTTTCACGATACCACAGATAGGCGAGAATGGACTTGGTGCCGGCGCCGTCCGCGTGAATGACGTTGCACTTCTCCGGATTGCCGGTCAGGTAGTCTTCGGTGATCTTGCAAAAGGCACCCGGAAAGAGTCCCCGGTCGAGGCCGTCGACCACCGCGTGCACTTCCTCTTTGGAAGAGGAGACTCCACGCTGGCGGTAACGATCGGATATTTCGGAGGTAACCATCAAACCATCTATTTTGCGCGCCTAAGCCACGAAATGCAATGAGCAAGGAAGCAACCTTTTATCGGGTGAAACCCTTTTCGGATTGGTCTCGTTTTCTGAAGCAAGCGAAGCCTCTCCTGCTGGAACGGGAGGCGGAAAGCAACCTGATATGGGAAGTGGGACGCGTTTCCGCAGACCAAGCGGGGCTTACACGCCCTTGGTCGGCATGGTTGGTCCTTGATGGCAAGAAACCCGTGTTGTGCGCGTTACCTTCGGTAACGGAATATTTGATCCTGTCCGCTGGGCATCCAGGAGCCTGCGCTGTTTTAGCCGATTTCCTCTCAGCTAAATCTCATTCTCTCAAGGGAGTGAGTGGTCCCGAACCTGTTTCCGAGGTGTTTGCGGATGCCTGGGCCGAGCAATCCGGAAAGGTTTCCAACCTGAGTGCGTCGCTCTCCTTTTACGTGGCGTCCTCGGATCCGAAATTCGCTTCCGAGGTGGCAGGAGGCATGCGTTTAGCTCGAGTGGATGAAGGAGACCAGTTGCGTGAGTGGGCCATTGATTTCGTGGCGGACTCCGCTCATCCTATGGATCCTCGCGTAGTGGCCCGGTTGAGCGAGAACATGATGGGGCGCAGGGACTTGTTCGTGTGGGAGGCATCGGGTGAAGTGGTCGCCATGGGTGGTTTTGGTAGGGAGACACCGAACGGTTTGGTCGTCAATATGGTCTATACGCCTCGTAACCGACGAGGACGAGGCTATGCAGGAGCCTTGACCTCCGGCTTGGTTTGCGAGGCGAACGCCCGAGGAAAGAGATTTTGTTGTCTCTACAGCGACTTTAGCAGCTCGGTGCGTGAAAATCTCTATGAACGCATCGGCTTCCAGCGAATTGGTGATTTCGCGGAACGTGCCTTTACGGATCAATCTTTGAGTGAGCCGAGTGATCGGCAGTAGGCGGCGAAACCTTTGGCTTGTTCGCGGAGGCGATCTCCGAATTCGTGCTTGGCGAGTCCACCCTCGGCTTTTACGACGGAGCCGACGGCAGGAATGAATACCCTTCGGGGATAGTTGAGGGCGTTGCGATATCCGAAGACTTGTTGCAGGTGCTCCACTGGGCGAAGCCCGCCGAACTGTCCGGCGGCTATGCCGACGTAGGATACGGGCCGATCTTCGAAGCTCTCGGGGAAGGGCAGCATGTCGATGAACAGCTTGAGAGCGCCCGCCATACTGCCGTTGTACTCGGGAGCGATCACGACGAGCCCGGAAGAGGCTAGGATTTGGTTCGTGAATTCGATTACACGAGCTGGTTTCTCGGTGTAAGCCTCGGGAGAAAAGGTCTCTGGCGGCAGCTCGGCGAGGTCGAGGATCTGGTTCTCCATCCCGAGATCGTCGTAGGCAGTGGCCACGAAGGAGGCCACTTGCGCTGATACGCTACCAGCTCGGTTGGTACCTATGATTATTGTGATCATGGGGCGATCGCCTTGATTTTAGTTAAAAGCTCTTCGTGTTCGATTACCACCGGAATGTCAGGGCGTTCGGTGACGAGGGACTCGGGGGGACGGAAAAGGATGGCATGATCTGCGGCGTCGAGCATGCCTAGGTCGTTGTAGCTGTCGCCCGCAGCGATCACCTCGTAGTTTAGACCTTGGAGGGCACGTACTGTCTTTGTCTTGTGATCGGAGGCGCGAAGTCGATAATCGGAAATCTTTCCATTTGGCTCTACTTCAAGTTCATGGCATAAGAGGGTGGGATGACCGAGTTGCTTCATTAGGGGGCCTGCGAACTGGGTGAAAGTATCGGACAGGACGACGAATTGCCCCCACTCACGCGCTTGCTCGACGAAAGCGAGAGCTCCGGGCAAAGGCTCGAGCGTGGCGATTACTTCTTGTATCTGCGCAAGCGTGAAGCCGTGTTCGTCGAGGACGTCGAGACGATAACGCATGAGGACGTCGTAGTCAGGTTCGTCGCGGGTAGTACGACGCAATGCCTTGACCCCCGTCTTCTCGGCGAAGGCAATCCATATTTCCGGGACGAGCACGCCCTCCAAGTCGAGGCAGAGGATTTGCATGCTGCCAAGTTCAGGGAAGAGTGGTTTCACCCATCAGGAAGTGGTCGCACTCACGGGCGGCGGCGCGACCCTCGTTGATGGCCCAGACGATGAGGGATTGCCCGCGACGCATGTCGCCGGCGGCAAATACGCCTTCCATGCTGGTGGTGAATTTTCCGTATTCAGCTTGTACGTTGGAGCGTCCGTCTCGATCCAGTCCGAGTTCTTCCGTAATGGTGTCTTCGGGTCCAAGGAATCCCATCGCGAGGAGGGCGAGTTGGGCTGGGATTTCTCTCTCAGTGCCTTCCACTCCGGCTGGAATGAATCGCCCGTCTTCTTGCTTCCATTCGATGTCATGGACTAGAAGGGCTTGAAGGTTGCCCTCATCATCGCCGATGAATTTCTTGGTGGAGGCGAGGTATTGCCGAGGGTCTTGTCCGAATACTTCCTTCGCTTCTTCCTGTCCGTAGTCTAGCCAATAGACCTTGGGCCACTCGGGCCACGGGTTGTCGTCGGCTCGTTCGTCAGGGGGGCGAGGCATGATCTCGAGCTGTGTGATGCTGCGACAACCATGTCTTATGGAAGTTCCTACGCAATCCGTTCCAGTGTCGCCTCCGCCGATTACCACGACGTCTTTTTCCTTCGCCGCCATTTCAAATGCCGTGACGTCTTTGGCCTCGAGAAGACCTTGCGTGTTGCGAGTGAGGAATTCCATCGCGAAATGAACTCCGTTCAGGTCGCGGCCCTCGATCGGCAGGTCGCGGGGCTTTGTAGCCCCGCAGCAAAGGACAACGGCGTCGAACTCCTCGATGAGTTGCTTGGCGGGGAGGTCCTTGCCAATCTCCACGGAAGTCTTGAATTCAATGCCCTCGGCCGCCATCAGGTCGACCCTGCGCTGAACGATCCATTTCTCCAGCTTCATGTTGGGAATGCCGTAAGTGAGAAGGCCGCCTATGCGATCAGCTCGTTCGAACACGGTAACGGCATGGCCTGCCTTGTTGAGTTGATCGGCGGCGGCCATTCCGGATGGTCCGGAGCCCACCACGGCGACTTTTTTCCCGGTTCGCGTCTTGGGCGGGTCGGGAACTACCCAGCCTTCCTCGAATCCTTTGTCGATGATGGCGCACTCGATGCTCTTGATAGTGACTGGGGGCTCGATCACTCCAAGTACGCAAGAGCCTTCGCAGGGAGCTGGGCAGACGCGTCCCGTGAATTCCGGGAAATTGTTGGTCTTGTGCAAACGGTCGAGGGCTTCACGCCACTTTCCTTTGTAGACAAGGTCGTTCCATTCCGGGACCAAGTTGTTGACCGGGCATCCGCTGGCCATGTTGCTGATCAGCATGCCGGTGTGACAATACGGGGTTCCGCAATCCATGCAGCGAGCGCCTTGGTCGCGAAGCTTGGATTCGTCGAACGGTTCGTGTATCTCGTCCCAATCCTTGATGCGTTCGAGCGGAGGGCGATCGGGGATCGGACTGCGTTCGAATTCTAAAAAGCCAGTTGGTTTGCCCATGAATTTATAAATGGTTGGTGGCGACGGCAATCGCCTTTAGTGGCCCGCCTTTACGTTTTCCTCGAAGGCGGCCTGAATCGCATCATCTCCCTCGAGGCCTCGTTCCTTGGCGCGCTCCATTGCGACTAATACGCGTTCGTAGTCCTCGGGCATCACTTTGATGAATTTCTCGAGGAAGGATTCCCACTCGTCGAGTATCGCTTGTCCGCGCTTGGAGTCGGTGTATTCGACGTGTTGTTCTATTTGCGACTTTATTGCGGCGATTTCATCGTCATCGCATTCCACCAGCGGGTAGACCTTTACCATTTCATGGTTGAGACGCTTGTTCACGAAGTCGCCTTCCTCGTCCAGGACATAGGCGACGCCACCCGACATGCCGGCTCCGAAATTGCGACCAGTACTTCCTAGGCAAATCACCTGGCCACCGGTCATGTATTCGCAACCATGGTCTCCCATGCCCTCGATGATGGCATGCACTCCGGAGTTGCGTACGCAGAATCGTTCTCCTGCCACACCGGCGACGTAAGCTTTGCCGCCCGTGGCGCCATAGAAACAAACGTTTCCCGTTATGATGTTCTCGTGAGCCACGAAAGGAGAGTCATCAGGAGGGCGAACGATGACCTTTGCGCCGGACAACCCTTTGCCGCAGTAATCGTTGGTGTCTCCCGTGACGGATAAAGTCATGCCTTGGGGACAAAAGGCGGCGAAACTTTGTCCGGCGGATCCTGTGAAGTTCAGGACCAGGGTATCCTCGGGCAATCCCTCGGAGCCATGGCGGCGGGAAAGTTCGGCTCCCGTTATGGTACCGACGACGCGGTCGGTGTTCACGATGGGCAGGTTGATCTCCACCGGCGACCCGTCCGCAAGTGTCGGAGCTGCTTGGCGAAGGATTTCACGGTTGTCCAAGGCTTTGTCGAGAAGATGATCTTGATCCACTTGGCAATAGGTGCCCACTTCCGGTCCGACTTCGGGTTTGTGTAAAATCTTCGAGTAATCCAGGCCTTTCGCTTTCCAGTGATCGATGGCCTTGCGTAATTCGAGCTTGTCCACTCTGCCCACCATCTCGTTGATGGTGCGAAAACCCAGCTGAGCCATGGTCTCGCGAAGCTCTTCCGCTACGTACTGCATGAAGTTGACCACGGCGTCGGGGCCACCCATGAACTTTTCCCGCAACACCGGGTCTTGAGTAGCCACGCCAACCGGGCAGGTATTCTTGTGACAGACGCGCATCATGAGACAACCCAAGGTAACCAAGGCGGTGGTCGCGAACCCGAACTCCTCGGCGCCTAGGAGACAGGCGATGGCCACGTCGCGTCCGGTTTTTAACTGGCCGTCGGTCTCGATGATCACGCGGCTGCGCAAGTCGTTCAACAAAAGGGTTTGGTTGGTTTCGGCTACGCCAAGTTCCCAAGGTGCCCCTGCATGTTGAATGGAGGAACGAGGGGAGGCGCCTGTGCCACCGTCGTACCCCGAAACCAAGATGACGTCGGCTTTTGCCTTTGCCACTCCCGCGGCTATGGTACCTACGCCCACTGCGGATACGAGCTTAACGTTTATACGGGCATGGACGTTGGAGTTCTTGAGGTCATGGATCAGTTCGGCCAAGTCCTCGATGGAGTAAATGTCGTGGTGAGGCGGGGGGGAAATCAAACCTACGCCCGGTGTAGTGCCGCGGGTCTTGGCGATCGGAGGCAACACTTTGTGTCCTGGTAATTCGCCGCCTTCACCAGGCTTGGCTCCCTGAACGATCTTGATTTGGAGTTCGTCCGAGTTGACCAAGTAATAACTGGTCACCCCAAAGCGTCCACTGGCCACTTGCTTGATGGCGGAGCGGCGACTGTCTCCGTTGGGGTCGGGCGTGAAGCGATCCTTGTCCTCTCCCCCTTCACCAGTGTTGGATTTCCCGCCAATCCGGTTCATGGCGATGGCGAGTGACTCGTGTGCTTCCTTGGAGATGGATCCATAGGACATCGCTCCTGTCTTGAAGCGTTTCATGATCTCGGAGGCTGGTTCCACCTCTGCGAGGGGGATTGCTTGGCCCTCTTCCTTCTTGAATTCCATGAGACCGCGCAAAGTGAACATTTCGCGGGACTGGTCGTTGATGGCATCGGAGTATTCCTTGAACACCGCATAATCACCAAGACGAGTGGATTTTTGCAGTTTGTGTATGGTGGTGGGATTAAAGAGGTGCTTTTCACCCTTGGCTCGCCACTGGTATATGCCTCCGGGATCAAGTGGCGCCGCCTTTTCGTCGGGACGTGGAGCGAAGGCGTTTTCGTGGCGCCGACGAGCCTCCTCGGATAGGGTGTCCAACCCGATTCCTTCCACTCGGGACGAGGTGTTGGTAAAGTAATTGTCTATGACTTCACGGTTCAGACCGATGGCCTCGAAAATTTGAGCTCCACGATAGGATGCGATGGTGGAGATGCCCATTTTAGACATGGTCTTGACGACACCGTTGACGTTCGCCTTGAGGAAATTGAAACAGGCTTTTTCGGGATCCAGTTCGAGATCGCCTTCGTGGATGAGGTGACGGACGGTTTCCAAGGCAAGGTAGGGATTGATCAAGTCGGCCCCATAACCAAGGAGAAGGGCGAAATGCTGTACTTCACGAGGTTCACCGGACTCGAGGATGATCGAGCTTCGAGTGCGGGTGCCTTGACGGATGAGATGATGGTGAAGGCCGGCCACGGCGAGCAGAGCAGGCATCGCTGCGCTCTCTGGGTTCACGTCTCGGTCGGATAGAATCAATAGGTTGACTCCGTTGGCGATGGCCTCGTCGGCTTGGGCAAAGAGGTTGCGCAAGGCGTCCTCGAGGTCTTCACCCTTTGATTCGGCCTTTGGTTCGAAAAGCATGGGCAAGGTGGCCGAACGATAATTTTCCCGCTCGATTTCTCTCAATTGCTCGACCATGCCATTGTCCACCAGGGGCGAGTCGAACTTGATCATGCGGCAACTTTCGGGCCCGGGGTTGGTAAGGTCGCCTTCCGAACCAACGAAGCTTATGGTTGCGGTGATTAGTTCCTCACGAATCGGATCGATTGGAGGGTTGGTCACCTGAGCGAATAGTTGCTTGAAATAATTGTATAGAGTTTGCGTTTGATCGGAAAGCACCGCCAAGGGAGAGTCGTTGCCCATGGAACCCAGAGGTTGTTTCCCGGATCCAGCGCTCGGCCCGATGAGGAAACGCATGTCCTCGAAGGTGTAGCCAAACGCCTTTTGCCGAACCAAAATTGAGTCGAAGTCGTCATCTCGTGACTTTTGGGCAGGAGGCAAATCCTTTGCTTCGAGTAACCCGTCTTCGAGCCATTTGCCGTAGGGGGCGCCTTTGGCGACTTCCTCCTTGAGTTCGGTGTCGTCCACGATTCGTCCCGCTTCCATGTCCACGAGGAACATACGGCCGGGTTCAAGGCGTCCTTTTCTTACCACGTTCTTGGATTCAATGGATCCGAGGACACCGACTTCGGAAGCGAGAATCACTTGGTCGTCGGTTGTGACGTAATAGCGCGAGGGACGCAGGCCGTTGCGGTCGAGGACTGCGCCGATCTGCACGCCGTCTGAGAAGGCGATGGAAGCGGGGCCGTCCCAAGGTTCCATGAGGCAGGCATGGTACTCGTAGAATTCTCTCTTGAACTCGGGCATGCTTTGGTGGCGTTCCCAAGGTTCCGGAATCATCATCATCATGGCATGGGCCAAGCTGCGCCCGGAAAGAATGAGAAATTCCAGGCAGTTATCAAATTTCTGCGAGTCGGATCCGTCTTCCCGAATGATGGGCAACAGTTTGGGGAGATCGTCCCCGAATACTTCACTGGCTAATTGCATCTGGCGGGCATGGAGCCAGTTTTCGTTGCCGCGCAAAGTGTTTATTTCGCCGTTGTGGCAGAGGTACCGGAAAGGCTGGGCGCGAGGCCAACTGGGGAAGGTGTTGGTCGAAAACCTTGAATGGGTAAGGGCCAAGGCTGAATCCATGTCTGGATGGCTGAGGTCCGGGAAGTAGGTGCCTAGTTGGCCTGTGGTCAGCATGCCCTTGTAGGTCATGGTACGAGCGGACAAGGAACTGACGTGGAAGTGGTCGTCTTCGGTGCCCTTCGAATAGTTTAGTTTATAGCTCATCACTCGGCGAACGAGGTAGAGTTTTCGCTCGAAGTCGAGACCGCGATTCACCTCCGTATTTCTTTTCACGAAGAATTGCATCATGGATGGTTCGCAGGCGGCGGATGCTTTTCCCAGAATGGAACTATCCACGGGCACTTCGCGCCATCCAAGCATCTCCATGCCTTCTTCCTGGACCACGCCATTAATCGTCTCTTGTTCTTTTCTGCGCGTTGCCTCGTCTTTGGCCAAATAGACGAACCCGGCTCCATAGTCTCCTTCCGCGGGTACCTTGAATCCGCATTCCTTCGGGCAAACGGTCTGAAAGAATTTGTGTGGGATTTGAATGAAAATGCCCGCTCCGTCGCCAGTAATGGGATCGCACCCGCAACCGCCGCGATGATCGAGGTTTTCGCAAATCTCGATGGCGTCTCGAACGATGGCGTGCGAGCGGCGACCTTTCATGTCGACGATCAACCCGATTCCGCAGTTTTCGCGTTCATTCCTAGGGTCATAGAGACCTTGTGCGCGCGGGAGTCCTTTGAATTTTCTGTTCATCGATTGTTGCCGGATAAAATGGGTTAGAAGGGTTCTCGGACATTGTGCGTGGAATCCTCCGGCAAGGGCTCCCATCCATTTCAACAGGTTTTCTAATGACCTACCCCTGACGAGGGTCAAGTTTTTTTGGGTGCTTTATTCTATTGTTATCCGTGCGAATCGATCTGGATTTCGACACGGAGACTTGTGGTAGATCGAGCTGGTTATCCATCCGCGCAGGTAGGAAGAACGCCCGTTTTCCTTCATTCCGAGGGCTTCCAGCTTTTTTTCAGGACAACTTATCTTGTTCGCTTTTATGCCTCCTGTCTTGGCGAAAAAATAGTAAAGAGCTCGTAAAACTGTCCTTTGAAGCGAGGCGATCGTTCCGGAATCGCTAGGTTCCACGAAATCCGCCCTTAACCAAGTCCCGCCCGGAGAAAGTGAATCACTTAGTCGAGGGAGCATGCGGTTCAAAGTCTCGGGTGCAAAGCAATCGAGAAAGAAGTGGGTCACCACGACGTCGAATTCAGGTAATGACATGGGTTCTTTCTCGAAGTCGTTCAGGGCGAAGCGCACTCTTTTACGATCTCTCAACTGGACACGGTTTTCCGCTAGGTCCAGCATTCTGCGGCTTTGATCGATGCAGGTCACCTGGCAACGCCGGTTTTTTTCAAGCAAGGCTGCAAGAAAACGACCATTGCCTTCTCCTACCAAGAGGACCTGCTCCGCATGCTCTACTTTTTCCAGATGAGCTGTGCGAGCTTTTTGCAGCAAGGAACCGAAAGCAAGCCGTTCCATGGTTTCGTAGCTTCGAGCAATGCGATCGAAGTTTTCCGCTGGTTTGATCAATCTCGACTTCATGATACAAGCAACAAGCAGGGCAGGAAAAGACTGGCATCCGCAATTATGCGCTTATCTTCGGGATGGAGTTTGGTGTGGTCTATGATCGGTAAAGCAAACAGTGCCACTGCAGTTGCTTGAAACATTAGCCCTTGTGGACAATGCGCTCCCAGAGCGCCGATTAACAAGCAGAGCGTAGCTGTTACTAGAGTTATTCCAGCCACTTGTTCCGAGACGAACCTTCTTCGAAGCGCCAGCGAAGACTGTCCTTGTTTCACATCCAGCTGTCTTTCCCATTTGGAAATGAAGCAACAATTAATGAAACAGAGCAAGGTGACGGCAAGGCACGACAATACGAAAGGAAAACTAATTGCCGTCAATTGGCTCCACAGAACCCAATGGATTCCGCTGGCCAGCAAAACGGACGCTCGTAACTCCTTCGGGATCGGCAATCGACCTGTGGGGTCCAAATAGTTCAAGCAGGCGTTGGCTACGCAGGCCATCGCCAATGCGAACCCGGTAACCAGTTCCTTACTGCTCAGGTAGGTAACCGCGAGCGTGATGGATCCTGCCAAGACAATGACCCACGCAAAAAACAATGCTTTGCGATGGCGTTGGACTAGGCGGTGACGAACGGTCTGTGCATTTTGCTTCATGCCAACCGCATCGACCAAGCGATCAGCGGTGTATCCAAGCCAAACGGCCAGCACGACCAGTAGCCCGTGAAACCAGGAATACGCCATCCCGAAGGATCCATTCGCCATGCCTTGCCAGCAGGTTGCAAACAGGGCGGCATCCAAAGCCAGAGCATTCGGGATTAGGCAAAAGTATGGAAGTATGCGATTCCGAGCACCTTTCGAAGTTTGGGCAGACCTAAAATTCGAATTCGATATCCTTGCAGTTGCAATTTTTCGAAATTTGCCTTTCATTAATTTACGTTAATCAAACAAACTTAACCTGTTACAATGAAAATCAATGCTTACTTGAAGCCGCAATGCGGTTGGAGCATGGGAGTTCGAGCCATAATGGACAAGTATGGACTCGAGTACCAAGATCTCGATATCATCAATAATCCCGAAATCTACGCTGAAATGGTGGAGAAATCGGGCCAACCGCTTTCACCATGCGTGGAACTCGACGGCATCATGCTTGCCGACGTGAGCGGTGAGGAGGTCGAGAACTACATGTTGACCAACGGACTTGTGCAGCCAAGTGAAAAGGAAGCCGGCGCTCCTACCAACGCGCCTTGTTCCGATGAGGAACACGCTGCCCAAGCTTCGCAAGCGGTGCGTTTTTTCTAAGGATTTCGACGATATCGTCGCATTTCACTTCAGTCGTCGACTGAGTGAAGATCTTTTTGGCGACAAAGTTGCCAACAGGTAGGCTATGCCTTTTCGATTTTGCCGGCTTTGATCGCCTTGGCGCTTACCCACATGCGCTTGACTTGACCGCTGGGAAGTTTCACCCGAACCCTCTGCAGATTCGGTCGAAAAGTACGCTTGTTCACTTTGACAAGTTGCAAGCCAATACCTCCGGATTTCTTGCTTTGGCCTTTGTGTATGATGCGACCGCCCTTGCGGGGTCGCTTTCCGGTGATGGCGCATATTTTGGACATGACGTCTTCCTTGGGTTGAAAAAGGAAAAAAATGATGCCGTTGGAAGTTGGGAAGGCAAGCTTTTTCAAGGATCCCGCAAGGTTCCCGGCCGAACGGCGCAAAGGGCTTGGAATGCGTCGCCCATGCGCGCGGGATGAAGGAGTTCCATCAACGTTTGGGTATCGCCGTCCAACCCTGTACGCTTGTTTTGCATTATGTCGCGGATGACAGGTGCGGCACGATGCATGAAAAAGCTTTCCTGCCGATCCACTTGAATATTCTTGAAGCCTGTCTCCTGCAAGGTCTCGACCATGAAATCCCAACACAAGTGGCAAGTGAGGTCTTGATGACCGGGATTCTTCAAGAGGTTTTTTTCCGCTTGGTGCCTGAAATAGGCGCGTCCCGTTCCCGAAGGGTGCGCATGGGTTAATTCTTCCCAGGTTTTGCCGTAGTCAAAGCAAAGGAAAGCGCCATGCCATGATTGGCGAACCACTTCGCGCAACGCATGGGTGGCATCCACCGTAAGATCTAAAACATACCCTTCGCTGGTTGTTTCGGGTAATCGGCCACGAATGGCTTGGACGGGTGGAGTGAGCTTCGGCAAGGTGATTTCTTCGAGGCATTCTTCGTTTGCCATCGCGACCCCGAGTTCTTGCCATCCTTTTTCCGAATCAAAGCAAACGCGGTGAAAGGGGTAGGCATCGAGCCATTCGTTGGCGAAAACGATTGCTGTGTCGGGTATTTCCAAGACGTCTCCGAGTCGCAAGGTCAAAGTCTCTTTGAAGTGGTGTTCGACTCCATCCAAGACACTCCTCCCGGGTTCGGCTCCGATTTCCACGAAGGAGCATTCCTGGGCTTCAGTTTCTGACCCTATGAGATCGATGGATGCTGCGACAACCAATCTTCCGAATACTTCACCCAAGCTTTCCGCGGTGTAAAAATCGGATTCGACTGATTGACCAACCCGAGTTTTCGCTTTCGAGTAATAGCCTTCTTCAGGATCAAAGGCTGCGATGCGTATGAATTCAGCGTAACTTACGTGGCCCTTGTCCGTGATTGCCTGCCGCAAGGCTTGCGGCATGGCCTGATCCAAGCGGCTGTTTTCCATTTGCATCTTACAAGCAATTACTTAGTCGTGTTGGCGTGAAATTCAAGCCGCTTGCGCCGGTCGTCTTGCCAGCCTTTATCTTGGGTCTCGCGATCGGGACCTTGCTTTGGCACCCTGTCGTCAGAGGCTATTTTTCTGAATACCAAGCAAATCTCAATAAGATTGGCGCGACGATGCGGATCGTTCACGATCGTTACATCGACGAAGAGGAGGCTTCCTACGAGGACCTGACCGATGATGCGATAGCAGCGATCCAAGAGGGTGAGAGGCATTCCACCGAGGACGTTTCCTATGAAGCTTTGGCGAAGGATGCTCTGTCAGCGATCGTCGATCGTGACAGGCATTCCTGGTATATGCCGACCGAGGCATTCGATAAATTCCGCATGCATTCCAAGCAGCAATATTTTGGGATTGGCGTTGGCTTCACTATTCATCGGGATGATCAGGACGTGGTGATCACGCGTGTGTTTCCCGGTGGCGGAGCTGAGGCGGCTGGCGCTCAACCAGGAGACCGCATTTTGGCAGTGGATGGGAAGGAGCTCGCCCAGTCCTTGGACCTAGGAAACCGAGATCGGATTCTTGAAATCAAACAACTCATCATGGGGGAATCCGGCACCAAGGTGACTCTCCAGTTGAAAGACGAGCAAGGAGGGCTCAGGGACGTTGAGATTGTGAGGGGAAGAGTGCAACTGCCAAGCGTGGACGACGTTCGATTGATCGATCACGTGGGCTACCTACGCATCGATCAATTCACCGAGAATACCGGCGAAGAGTTTGCCACCGCCCTTGAAGTGCTTAAGCGAGGCAAGATGAACTTTTTGGTCATTGATTTACGAGACAATCTGGGAGGTTTGCTTCCAGCGGCAATAGA
>PBLJ01000080.1 GCA_002721705.1 Opitutia bacterium | reverse complement strand
TTGCGCGTCAGTGAGTTTTTTTGCCTTTGGAATTATCATGTTCGCAATACTTCGCCGTGATGAGGCTCAAAATGGAATCGTGGAAAGAAGAAAGGTGTTGCTTGAGTAATAATGGATGGAGTGAAAACGAAAGGCCTCGCCAACCAGAATGCCAAGTTCCGGGCAAGGAAAAGAAAATTTCCGGCAAAAACAAAAACAATCTGCTCAGGGCACTTCTTCACCCTCGAGTTTGTATTGGCGGATCTTGTTGCGGAGAGTACGAACGTTGATTTCGAGCAACTCAGCGGTTTTCGTACGATTTCCTCCAGTACTTTCCAGGGCATGCAAAATATGTTTTCTTTCGATTTCCTCCATCGTGGAAATCACTCCGGAGGTATTCGCTTCGACGCCGGTTTCGCCATTGACCGATTGCACACCCGAGCGAGTCGATGAATGGCTGGGAAAGGACGCGGACCCCAATCCGAGCAATTCAGGATCGATGGTTTGACCAGCCTCGGCCAGGATCACGGCGCGTTCCACGGCATTCTCAAGCTCGCGAACGTTTCCGGGCCAATGATGATCCAACATGACCTGCTTGGCTTTCTTGGCAAATTTCGCTTGGGCCAAACCATGCTTGCGAGCTTGCCTGGCAAGGAAAGTGTCCGCCAGCAAGGCGATATCCTCTGCGCGCTCACGCAAGGGAGGCACCTCGATCGGAAAAACGTTGAGCCTATAGTACAAGTCCTCCCGAAAGTTGCCTTTCTCCACCTCGGCCATGAGGTTGCGATTCGTGGTGGCCAGTACGCGAACCTTTACCTGCAAAGTCTTGTCGCCCCCCACTCGTTCGAATTCCTTTTCTTGTAGAACGCGAAGCAACTTGGCTTGGAGGGAGGGGGCTATTTCGCTGATTTCATCCAGCAAGATAGTGCCGCCGTCGGCTAATTCGAAACGGCCTTCTCGACGCTGAGTGGCTCCCGTGAAGGCTCCTTTCTCATGGCCGAAGAATTCGCTCTCCATCAAGGTTTCGGAAATAGCGGCGCAGTTGACTCGTATATAAGGTTGATCGGTCAGCAGGCTCTTTTTGTGCAGTTCCTTGGCAACCAACTCCTTTCCCGTTCCATTTTCACCGGTGATAAGAACGGTAGCCTCGGTCTTGGCGACCTTCAAAACCATTTCCTTGAGGTATTGGATCGAAGGGGCCTTTCCCACGATCTCACTCCCCTCCGACCCATCCTCTTCCACGTAGTAACGATTGACCAACTTCATCTTGTCGAAGGAAGCCGCCCGCTCCACTACAACCTCCACCTGATCGAAGGAAAAAGGTTTGAGGACGTAATCGAACGCCCCTGCCTGCATGCATGCGACGGCTGACTCGACGGAGCCGAATCCCGTCATCATGACAACCATGGGGCCATCCGACTTGGGGGCGAGTTCCTCCAAGAGCTCCATGCCGTCGCCGTCCGGAAGACGCATGTCCAAAAAGACCAAGTCGAACGCATCGCGAGAAAGAATTTTTCGCGCCCCTGCCAAATCCTTGGCTGCAGCCACCGAATAACGCTTGTTCCGCAACTGGGTCTCCAGCGACTTGCGGATCATCATTTCATCATCGACAACTACTATCTTCTCGATTGCCATTCTAGGCTCTAGGAGTCATTCATTGACCTTTAGCAAGTAGGAAAAATTTACCATGTTGCCACTTTTTTCAACTTCTTTCGTACCTTCAAGATTCTTGAGGCACCGTTTGGCAAGCGCTTGGAACCTTGTTTTCAAGCGATGGATACGAGATTAATCGCTGCTTCGTTCCGCTTATAAACATGACAAAACAGGAAAGCATGCCGTTTCTTTGTTCAGCTCGCTCGCTGATTCAAGTGGCCAAGGAAGAACTGATTCCGTGGTGGTTTGAAATCATCGAGGACGCAAACGTCCACTTCTTGATTGGCGAAGAACAAGAGAGAGAAGAACTATCAAAAATAGCGGCCCAATCAAACCTGCCAAGCGAGCGAATCTTCGACTCGTTCAATGATTTCGTGTCCAACCATTCATCGTTCGGTCTCCTTTCGCTCGATGGCGAGGACTTCTCCGCGGAGATTTCGGAGGATAAGGATGAAATCGTTCGCATCACTTACCTGAACCGGCGATCGAATCCTGACTTGAGCGCTGCCTTGGCGCGTTCCTTTGCCCAAAGGAGCGATCTGGTTTTAGCTGATTATTTGCCAGAAGAAAGCATTCAACCAAGCGATTCGCCTGTTTCTCTTCCCGACAGTTTCATCTTCCATGCACCAAACGTGGCAGCTTTCCCGGATACTACGCGGTCAGAAAACGGCCCCCTTCTATGGATCGTCGACGCAACCAGCATGACCTCGGGACCAACAAATCACAAAGTGGCGAAAACCTTGGGCAAGATGCGGGTCGAAAAGGAAACCGACGTCATTAGCATGGAACCCGGGTCCCCGAGTTTGCAGGAATTACGGACTCGGATGTCAAAGGCAAAAGGTGTTTTGGTCGTAACCGGCGATCCGATGCTTGGGCATTACCTGGTTCGATCGGCATATCGCCTTGCCATTCCCATTTCCTTTCCAATCGAAGAACCTTGCAGCCCCCTTCGTTTCACCTCGGATGAGCTCACGCTCTATTTGGCCTACAACAATTACGGTAGAACCGGCATGTCCACTCGTGGACTCCTTTCAAAGGCCGTTGAAAGCGTGAGCCAAAACAGCATGACGAAAGCTTCCTTGAAAGAAGGACCTGCGGAGCAAGTCTCGGTCACTTCAAGATGGTTGAACTTGTTGGAGAGAAAGAAGAACGGCGACGTTGCCCCGTCCTCCAATCCAAGCGCTTACGAATTAATTGACCCGAAGGACGGGCAGACGGACGCAGAAGCCAAATTCCATTTCGTGCCTCCGACCCAAGCCGAAAACAGTACCTTCGAGGCAACGCTTACACCCAGGCAATGGATGGAAAGCTCATCCTTGGCGGAAGCAGTTCTTTCCCTCCAGTCTCAATCGGACGTGGACAAGAATATACCGCGAGGCATTGCGGATTTTCTGGCCGAGCACCTGTTGGCATTGAAGCCTTCCGCGAAAGTGGCTGGCCAACTATTCAGGGCCATTGCGGAAAGCGACCCCGAATGGCTTCTGCGTACATGCGAAAAGATGAAGCAATGGAAAGAGTCGGGCGTATTTCTCGACGTTGCTCGATGCATCCACGTTTCCCATCCCGATCAAAGTGAAATTCTCTCAGGGAGTCTATCCGAACGGAGAAAGGAATACGAGGGATTGGTCGCCCTTCTTGATTTCCAACTAGATGCAAACGTATTCTCAACTTTCATCGTCCTTCCGTTGTTCCGTTTTCTCAGTGCCCTCGACTTGATCGAAGAACGCATCGAGTCCATAATGAAATTGTTCGCCGCATACCCCTCGAACGAGCGACCTTATCGATCTTTTCTGGGCTTTTTCAAAGCGATCAATGGAAATACCGAGGATGCCCAAGGGCTTCTCCCCAATTACAACGATGCCAGCAATCTCGGTTTACCCTTTGGCCACATGTTTCTTTTCACGGGCATCAAGACCAACGCGATCACCGACCCCCGTGGAGCGGTCTCACAGTGCTTGACGGAAGGACAATTTGAAAAGTGGAGCAAGGGATTGCCATGGGACCGGACACTGATGGCGTTGATCCTTGGGCTTTTGGATCTGCAGGAGGAAGCCCGCTCAATGATGGATGAAGCGGTTGCCTCCCATCCTCATCTCTATCCCTTTTCAGACCTTCTTTCCCAGATATCCGAACTTAGCCCTTCCGCGGAATCCCTTGTTTCCGAAGATCAAAAAAAGGACCTGCGACAAATCCTAAGCCAAGGAAAATAAGCCGCGTCCACTGGGAAGAGCAGACATGTGTGGCATCGCTTCATGGCTTGAAGTTCCTCCCCGACCATCCGAGCAAATGGTCGCCATGATGAGGCTGGCGAAACACAGGGGGCCCGACGACGATGGGTTGCTTGGATTGAGTCGTTTCGGCGAAGCTCCCGTCAGGTGGCGAGAAAGCGCTCCTCCTCCGGTCGACGCCGTGGGAATCGCCTTGGGTCACCGCAGGTTGTCGATCATTGACCTCTCCAACGCCGGTCAGCAACCGATGGGCGATCCCACGGGGAGGTATCAAGTAACTTACAATGGGGAAATCTACAACCATCCGGAATTGCGTGAAGAACTGAAGCGATTGGGTCACGGATTCAGAACGCAAACGGATACCGAAGTCCTACTTGCGGCCTGGAAGGAATGGGGTGAGAACTGCTTGCAACGCTTCAACGGCATGTTCGCCTTCGTGCTTTTGGACATGGAGAAACAATGCCTTTTCGCAGTTCGTGATCGGTTTGGCATCAAACCACTTTATCACTATAGATCATCGACCGGAGGAATTGTATTCGCATCCGAAATCAAGCAATTCTCAGCTTTGGAAGGATGGTCTCCCAAGTTGAATGGGCAAAGGTGTTATGATTACCTTGCATGGGGCCTGACCGATCATACTGAGGAAACGTGTTTTCAAGACGTGAACCAAGTGCCACCCGGTGGCATCGCGATGGTAAGGGTAAAGGATTCCGCATCACGGCCAAACGTCGAAATCAAGCAGTGGTATCGCTTGCCGATGCAAACGATCGATCTTTCCATGCAGGAAGCCACACTCGAAACAAAACGGCTTCTGACCGACTCCGTTCGCCTGCGCCTTCGTTCCGACGTCACGGTGGGATCTTGCCTTTCCGGAGGCATCGACTCCTCCAGCATAGTCTGCTTGATAGACCAACTTCGAGGCCACGACTTACCCACCAAAACCTTCACCGCCCGGTTCCCTGGAGACGTCGTGGACGAAGGAGCGTGGTGTGAGCTCGTATCAGGCAATACGCAAACGATCCCAGTTTCCATCTATCCGGAAGAAAAAAATATCCCATCGCGTTTGCCTGAACTAGTCTGGATGCAGGACGAACCATTTGGATCCACCAGCATATTCGCTCAATCCGAGGTCTTCGCAATGGCCAGGAACGAGGGCGTCACCGTGATGCTGGATGGGCAAGGAGCGGACGAACAATTCGCAGGGTACGAGACTTTCATCAAATGCCATTTGCGGCATCTATTGAATTCCGGAAATAAGTCCGCGTTCGAGGCCGAGCTGTCGGCCACCGCCGCATGGCGAAACCGTTCTCCGGATGATCTTCGGAATTGGTTGCAGGTCGCGGATGGAGACCGCGCCAAGCCCGACTGGCTCGATCTTGAAAAACTAGGGGCTCGTCCCAACCACTTGTTCGAATCACTCGACAGCCTAGACAGTCCAATTGAAACACTTGCTCGATCCATGGTCGAGAAACGCAACCTGCAAATGCTGCTTCATTGGGAAGACAGGAACTCGATGGCCCGATCCATCGAAGCAAGAGTTCCTTTTCTGGACCACCGTCTGGTCGAACACGTTCTTTCCACTCCGGGGGAGCAACGCCTGAAAGAAGGAAGAACAAAGATTCTTTTGCGTGAGGCCATGAGGAAGATCGTGCCGGAACCCATCCTCGAACGAAAAGACAAGCTGGGATTCGCGACCCCGGAAGAAAGGTGGATTCGCGAGGGTCGCCCGGATGAATACCAATTGCTCGTAGACCAAGCAATCCAAGCCAGCAACGGCATCCTGAAGCCAGCCCAGACACGCAAGGAAACCCAAGCTATGCTGAAAGGCGATAAACCCTTCACCTTCCAACTCTGGCGATTGGTTTGCTTTGGTGCTTGGCTCGATCGTTTCGGGATTTCTCGATGAAAGCTGAAACCATGTCAGTCGATTCTAAATCGCCCCCTTTGGTATCGGTGGTAATGCCTGTCTTGAATGAAGAAAAGTATATCGCGGAAGCCTTGGAAAGCCTGGCAAACCAAGAATATCCGAACATCGAATTAATCGTGGTCGACGATGGCAGTTCGGACTCCACCCCCGATATTCTCGAAAACTACTCGAAATGCAGCTCTTCTCCGTTTCCGCTTGAAGTGATTCGTCACGCAGAGCCTAAAGGAGTATCAGCCGCCAAAAACACCGGTTTGGCCAGGGCCAAGGGGAAGTACCTCGCCATAGTGGCAGGCGACGACGTGCAAAGGCGAAACCGTATTTCTCTGCCGGCTGGAATTCTAGAAGAGCACTCGTCCTGCGACATAGTTTTTCTCGATTGCGACATGATTGATTTCGAAGGCAATCCCCTGAATCGCAAAAAGGGTTACCCCGAGAGGATGACCGGCAAGAACGCGATGTTGTTTCAATTGCGCCGCAATCACTTGTTTAGCGGCCTGTTCCTGGCGCGCCGAGAAGCCTGTCCCACCTTTGACGAAACGCTACCCTCGGGAGTGGACTACGAATGGTCTTGGCGAGCGCTTCTGGAAAAACGAAGGATCCGCATCCTGCATGATTCAGTCACCAAGTACAGGATACACCAAAACAATTTGTCGGCTAACGCTGCCCAATCCAGTGAGGCGCTTGCTCGAACGATGGGAAAGCTCGACTTGGAAGCCGTGCGGGATGACCTGTCCAAGGAAGGTTTTCCGAAGGACGAAATCGCAGTGGGGCTGGCATGGGCGTCGCTGGCTGCAAATCGACCGGAACAATGCCTCGGCTATCTACGAGACCTAAAAACCCAAGACGATGGTTTGAAACGGGAACAATCGTTTGCCTCCGGCGTGGCGTGGTGGAAGACAGGCAATCTCCACGAAGCAGAAAAAGCCTTTACCACCATACTCGAGGATTCACCCTCGGATGCCGTTTCAGCCAACAACTTGGCGGTCTTGCTGGCCTTGCAAGGAAAAGACCCTCACCAAGTTGCCGCATTACTGGAACAAGCGGTGAAACAGAGATCGGAATATCGTGATGCCTCCGACAATTTGACCCAGGCTCGAAAAGGCGACCTTGTAAACTTGAGGTTTACTGAACGACCTCTTCGCGACAACGTGATTCACGATCAACATTATCGCCTTTGAAACGAGGGCAAGGCCTTCGTTTGCTGCTCTTCAATCCCCTGGAAAACTCGATTTCATCAGCCTTTCGCATAGGTGAAGAAGGATACCCAACGTCAAAAGGAACAGCCAAGAATCAAATGGAATTTCGTGCAGCAAAGGAGAATATTTTCACTTTTCCCAAAAACGGGGTTGAACATTTCGCTCCGGTTCTTTGTCTATGTAGTTAGCGACGGTTTGCGGATGATGGGGAGCCTGGGGGGGCGCTCAGTAATTAGCGACCGCAAATACATGAACACCTGAAACTTGCATAATCGGGCGGAAGTTTTCGCCAAATCAATTACAGACATGACGAGCAAAGAACAAATGGATTTGCGACTGGAGCAAATCAACTCCTTGAAATGGGCAATCAAAGAACTCAAGAAGGAAAAAACCACGATTGCCAACCGCTTTGAAAAGACAAAGCAGGCGAAAGGATTGAAGGATTCCTTGAGCAATGCCTTGAACGAAAAAAGTTCCCTTCAAGATCGAATCGAAGATTTGCAAGGAAACCTACGCCAATTGGGAGAAGAAGAGTACAACTCGAGCTTGGAGGATAAACTGGAAAATCAAAAGGCGTCCCTGGAAGAACGCATAGCCATAGCCTCCGAACGACTCACCGCCTTGGAGCAAGATCGTGACCTTGAACGCATTGCCCGCCGCTTCCAAGGCTCCGAAATGGACGGTGACCAGCCAACGGATTCTTCAATTTCTCTTTCCAAAGAATCAATCACAACGGACAAATCCATGGAAGAAAGCACATCAGAAAACCGCCTGAAACATAGCAGCCCTCTTGAGGAAGCCGATATCGACTCCTTGGCGCCTATTCGAGAATTGAAACCGAAAGCGAAACCTTTAGCCAGTTCCGGGGATTTAGCGTGTTCGGGCGAAACCTGCGAACAACTGCTCGTAACTGCGGCTGCATTGGATTTGGATCCCGAGTACCTATTGAACAAAAGTCTTCAGGCGGTTCTGCGCATGATTGAACGGAACAAGAATCGAGTGACTTTCCCACTGGAAGTCAAACAAGTCGATTCAATCGACTAGCGAGAAAAGCAGTCCCCTTCCCTTTGTCGAGTTACCGCGGCAAAGGAAAGATTTTCGAGCCCATGACGAATAGCCAAGGCTCCGAAAACATTAATTCACTTAATGCCATCGGTAGTCATTCATGCACTGTAAAACTTGCGTTCGCTCATAACTTCCTCGAGAGATAGATTGAAGTAAGGCCGATTCGTCAACCACTCCGGTCTATTGTCGCTAGATGCCAATGATTCGCAGGTAAAGATCCATAGGGGAATTCCGCTTGTAGATTCAGACGCTTCCTCCACACTAAAGCATTCACAACCACTCCAGTGCCGCAAAACCTCCGTATATCTTCTCCCATGAAAAGACACTTCCTTATGACAATCGCTTGGGTTGGCTTTCTTGCCAGCCATGATTTCACGGCTACCGCAAAGCCGGACGAAGATCCATCGCAGAGCAAAGAGGACGCGAACAAAACTGAAAACGCTCAGGCCGAAGAGAAGCAAGAAGCCAAGAAAGCCGAGACCAAAACCCACCGCGTAGAACGTGAAGCGTTTGAGATCAAGGTGACGTTGGACGGAATTTTCGAGAGCTCTCGCATGAAAGAAGTATCCATTAGCACGAAATCGTGGGGCGAACTCTTGGTTCTGGATGCGCTGCCTCAAGGAGCCGAAGTGAAAAAGGGTGATTCGCTAGTCACCCTCGATCTGGAGAAAATTGATGAAAAAATCAAAGCGCTTCGGCAAGATTTGGTTATTTTGGAACTGGATATCCAAATCAGCAAAGCCGACCTTAAACTGGCGCAAATACTCTCTCCAATGGAACTGGCTGCGCTCAAACGAAGAAATGAGGAAACCCAAGAAGACCTCGCTCGATACTTGAAGATTTACAAGCCATTCAACGAGAAGTCAGCCGCCTTGAGCTTGAAAAGCTTCAAGGACAGTCTCTCGTACGCTCAGGAAGAGCTTAGGCAATTGAAGAAAATGTACGAAGCCGACGACTTGACCGAGGAAACAGAGGAAATAATCTTGAAACGGGCCGAGAATGCAGTCGCCCGAGCAGAGTTCTCCTTGGAAGCCGCGAAAATTCGCAATCAGGAAACTCTAGGTTTTGCAATTCCACGAGAGGATATCAACTGGAGAGAAACAGCCAAACAGAACGAGTTGGCCTTGAACGCGGCGCTTAAGATCAAACCCGCTGAATTGGAAAAGAAAATACTCGAATCCAAGAAACTGGAACAACAGCGGGAGAAAATTGTCCAAAACCTTGCTCGCTTGGAACAGGATCGAAAAGACATGAAAGTGTCTTCTCCCGCCGCCGGAACAGTTTATCGCGGAACCTTCGACGCAGGGAAATGGTCCGGGGCCGCGGCTTTGAAAAATCGTTTGCGCAAAGGAGGATCGCTTAAACCGCATGAAGTGTTCATGACGATCGTCGCCTCCAAACCTCTCTTCATAAGAGCCTCTGTAAGTGAAAAAAGCCTACGCCAAGTGAAAGCGTCGGCAAAAGGTAAAATCAAGACCACCGCCTACCCCGAACTGAGATTGGAAGGAACCGTTCGAGAAGTTTCCAAAGCCCCGACTGCACCAGGTAAATTCGGTCTCATTCTGGATGTGTCGCTACCGCCAAAAGGCGATCAAGTACTTCCGGGCATGACTTGCTCGATCGAAATCGTCAGCTATCGAAATGATAAAGCTCTCGTAGCGCCATCTTCCGCCGTCTTCGCGGAAGATGGAAATCCAGATTCCCGATACGTCCACGTAATTAGAGAAGGTAAAAAGCCATTGAAAAGAAAAGTGAAGGTCGGAAAGGAATCGGGTGGCAAGACAGAGATCTTGGGAGGCCTGAAGAGAGGTCAGGAAATCCTTGTCGAGAAACCCAAGAAATAAATCTCCGCAAACAAGCCGAAGTAGTTTGGTAAATCGATGAAATCTCCATGAGAAAAGTTTTCCTGGTTTCATCGGTCGCGCTTTGCTCAGTTTCCCTGAATTTCGCTGAGCCTGAAAAAATTCTGCCATTGCCTGAAAAGGTTTTCCCTGAGCAGAAGGCCATCGCAACCTCCATCGACAAAGGCACCGCCTTTCTGAAGACAAAACAAAACGGCGATGGCTCATGGGGTTCACCACGCCAAACGAAAGGCATGAATATCTTCGCCCCCGCGCCCGGCTCGCACCGTGCTTTCCAACTTGCGGTAACGGCGCTCTCCATAGCCGCGTTGATTGAGACCAAAGGGCATGACCCCGCTTATGCAAAGGTGATCAGAAAGGGTGAGGATCATCTGCTTGATAAGCTACCTCATTTAAGGCGCGCAACCCCCGTTGCCATTTACAACGTTTGGGCGCACTCATTCGGCATACAGGCACTGACCCGAATGAGAAGCCGGGCAATGGAACACCAGGAAAACAATGCCTCGAGAAGAAAGCAAATAGACGATCTTATCCGTCACCAAATCGGAATGCTCGAACGTTATGAATCCGTCGATGGTGGCTGGGGTTATTATGATTTCAACGTCCAAACCAAGCAACCTTCGGGCAGCTCGATTTCCTTCGTGAATGCGACGGGCCTCATCGCCATGCATGAAGCTAAGAAGCAGGGTATCATTCCTCCCCGCAAATTAGTGAAAAGAGCTTACGACGCCATTCAGCGGCAACGTCTCTCGGACCACAGTTACCTTTATGGTGAATACCTGAAATGGCAACCGCGTAGAGGGATAAATCGCCCGGCTGGTAGCCTCGGACGATCGCATGCCTGCAACCTTGCTCTTCAACTATGGGGCGACGACACGGTGACTACTGAAGTCCACCAAGTGTGCCTCAACCGTCTAATAGCAAGAAATGGTTGGTTGGACATTGGCCGCAAACGTCCTGTGCCTCACGAAGCTTGGTTTGGCGTCGCCGGTTACTTTTTCTACTACGGTCATTACTATGCAGCCTTCTGTATAGAAACACTTCCGGAAACGATGCAACCGCTCTACAAAAAGCACCTTGCCGCCATCCTCGTGCCACTTCAGGAAAAGGACGGGTCGTGGTGGGACTTCCCCTTCTACGACTACCATCAGCAATATGGCACGGCAATGGCCCTGATGAGCCTTCAGCGATGCTTGGACAAAAGAAACGCTCAATAAATGATCGCAAACTCCTCAAACCGAGCGAAACCCTGACTCTCAACTATCTCACAACTTTCAATGCAAGTGGACATCTGATCACGCAAATCAGATAAAAACGCTTTCACTGTGGATTCTTCACCTTCCACGATCATTTCCACGGAGCCGTTGGCCAGGTTCTTGACGTAACCGACCAATGGATAATTTTCGGCCAATTTCCAGGTAGACCAGCGAAAGCCCACGCCTTGTACGCGACCTCGAAAATGAACCTCCAGACAATGGATCTCCTCCATGCTCACAATTTACCTTATGTTGATACCCAGGAGACAGCGTAAACAAGCCGATCCTTTAGACCAGAAAATTAAAAGTTTGACCAACAGGTAAGCAAAGAATGCACTAGAATCTGCAATTGGGTAATTCCAAGCCTAGACATGAGCCAATACGATTTCGACAGCTTCCACTTCGACGGAGAGTGGGACGACGCCGGAGAAATAGCTTGGAGCGAAGCCGAGTGGCAACGATATCTCGGCGATGCGGAAAAGGAAGTCGCTCGATTCATCAGCGTCTACAACAGTGTGTTGGAACGTCCCGACAGACTGGATGAAACCGCGCACATAATGGGGTGGGATCGAGCCGAATGGGCGTTGGGAGAGGAAGAGGAAGCAAACGAGACTTCGGACGCAGACTGGGAGGCCTTCGATTCGGATGCTCCCTATACCATTCACAGACACCCGGTTTACATCGCTTCCACCGCCATTTATCTTCACATTCGGAAAAACTGGGGGCAATTTCTTTCCTCCGTGGAGAGCAAGAAGGAGCCAAGCTTCCTTTGGCAGTTTTCCTCCAGTCTTCGTGATGGTGAAATGCATGCCATTCTTGGCGTTCAATGTCTTGATCTTGGCGACAACCAGTTAGCGGTTTGTCATTTCAAGAAAGCGCATACGGCATTGAACGAAACTCTTCAGATGATTAATCGCCTATCTGAGATTTATTTGGAACTAGCCTCGCTTCCAAAATACCAAGATGACTTGAGAAAACGCCTTCTGGACTTGCGGGAAATTTGGCTCCGAGTAATCCAAGAGTGCCGCCGCTGAACGAAACGCTCGCAAAGCCCCTGAGAGGGACTAGCTAGCCTGACGAATGCCGTTATTGCCGGTAAAAGCTGGCTTGGGAGCAATTGCCGAACTTTGCGCCATGCAAAGCTACTGGGGTCTTTCGAGGAGCATTCGCCGCAGCTGCTTGCTCATCGGTACCCGCATCCAAGATCATCAAAGTATCACTGACTCGATCACGCCGCGTGAAGATTAGGTGGCGTCCGTCATTGGTCCAAACCGGTTGCAGGGCATCATACGAAGAGGTCGTCAATTGACGTGTTTTTCTTCGGGCAAAATCATACTCCCCAATCTGGAAGCGACCTCCAACGGAAAAAGTAAATGCGAGACGCTGAGGGTTTCGGGGATTCCAAGCAGCCTCGGAACAACGCGACCTGTTCGTGTATATCCGACTCATTTTACCATTGCGCAAATTAACCTCGAACAATTGAGGCGCTCCCCCCACGTCGGAAGTAATGATCATGCGATTGCCATCGGGATGCCAACAGGGACCTGATTCATTCGACTTGTTGCGAGTGATTTGCTGCAATTTGCCTCCCACTTCGGAACCGAGCCAAAGCTCTGGATTACCGGTAGCTGAAAGAATGTATGCAACGTTGCGACCAGTCGGGCTTTGCACGCCGCGAAGATTGCTTCCCTTGAACTTTGCAACCGTCCGAACCCTACCGGCTGCTAGGTTCATGAAATAAACGTTGTTGAAACGAGTCTTGTCACTCGTGAAGAAAATCCCTTGCCCATCCGCTGACCAGCTCAAGTTGCAACAAACTTTCCCAAAGTTCGTTTTGGGCTGAGCCCGTCGAAACAAGGTGTCGGCAACGTAAACTTCTTTCCCTCCATGTTGTCCGCGCTTCGACACGTATGCCAATTTCCCAGAAAAAAAGCCAGGATAACCAGTGGTCTTCGACACAGCCTCGTCGCAAGCCAGTAGCAAGGCTTGCGGTGCGCCAACTCCCTTGAACACTTGCTGAAACTTCAAGCTCCGAGGCTTGCCAGTGAGAATTCGCAACTCAATCGAGTTATCACGACCCAAACGAAACTCGAAACTGAATTGGCCCTGGGTAGATCCGACCAAGCGATAGCCACCATGCAAACGAAAAGCAGCCTTCGCTTGGGTAGCCAAAGTGGCCTGAGTATTACCGAAATCCAAAGTGAACCGACCGTCGCTAGCCGGAGATGGAACGACGAAGTCCCCTATGAACCCGGAATCTTTTTTATGTTGAGCCAATAGACCCAAAGAAGAACAACAGATTATTATCCCAACTATCAATACCCTCATTTTAAACTACCTCCTTAATCAATGACCTTTTTGGCTTAAGTCCTCTACTGCAAGAACAAAAGCAGCTTTATGATTATTTTGACTGCCTAAACCCCAAAAACGCTCGAATTCCTTTGAATTGCTTTGCTTGGAAAGCATTTCTTGGTATTGTCTACCTTTGCAAGCTCCACCTATAAACAGGAATCTATACCTATGGAAAAAGAAGCCCTTCTTTCAGCTCTTAAACAAGTAAAGTATCCCGGTTTCAGTCGAGATATTGTCTCTTTCGGGCTGATACAGGGAGTCGATTTCCAAGACGGCATAGCCAGCGTATCGATGGAGGTGACCAATGCCGACCCCACGATTCCAGCCCAGCTAAAAAAAAGCGTGGAGGAAGCCTTGGTTGGACTTGATGAGGTCGAAGAAACTCGAGTGACCGTCATCGTCAAGAAGTCATCGGCGCCAGCTCCAAATCCGACAAAAGCAGTTCCCGCAACCTCAAACTTGGCCAACGTCGAACACGTCGTCGCAATTGCCAGTGGGAAAGGCGGTGTCGGCAAATCGACCTTCGCCGTGAACCTTGCTTGTGCATTCGAACAGATGTTGCAAGAAAAGGGAGGTGGCAACGTCGGCTTGATGGATTGCGACATCTACGGCCCGTCGATTCCCTTGATGATAGGAGCTGAGGGCAGGCCGGAAATTAGTGAAGACCGATTGATGCCTCTGGAAAACTTTGGTATTCGATTAATGTCCATGGGGTTCTTGGTCGACGGCGAATCCCCAGTGGTTTGGCGTGGTCCTATGGTAATGAAAACTATTCAACAGTTCGCCCTAAACGTTGAATGGGGAGATTTGAAAATCATGGTGGTCGATCTTCCACCGGGTACGGGGGACGCTCAATTGTCTCTTACTCAAACCTTGCCCTTGAGTGGCGCTGTGATCGTCACCACTCCGCAGACCGCAGCCGTAAACGTTGCCCGCAGGGGAGCTCGCATGTTTGATTCGGTAAACGTTCCACTTCTTGGAGTGGTCGAGAACATGAGTTACCTGGAGGATCCGGAAACTGGAAAAAAACAATACCTTTTCGGTCAAGGAGGCGGGGAACAAACCGCCGAAGTATTGGAAACCGCTTTTCTAGGTCAAGTACCGCTGGACGAGAAAATCCGAGTGGGTGGAGATAATGGCATTCCTGTAGTGATCGGACATCCTGAAACCGCAGTGGCGGAATCCTTCGGGAAAATCGCATCTCAAATTCTGGATTCCTTGGATTAACCCCATCTCCTTGGTTGCCAAGGGTGGAACTGAAACCAGCTAGACAAAGGGAACGACTGCCTCAAAGATCAGCGTTCAAACAGCCACTAAACCAAGCTGGAGGAAGCAGGACGAGCTCATGAGAAAGCTCCGAGGACACCTAGGCTTATCCCTTGATTTCCTTGTGCAGAGTATGCCGTCCAAGAAACTTGTTGAACTTCTTCTTTTGCACTGGTTCGACCTGCAATTTCTTGTTCCTGCAAGTAACGTAACGGGAAGGTGGCTTTCCTTCCTTTCTGGCTTCGGTGCATTCAAGAATAATGTGTTCCCTTGGCATAATGGTGGAGGAATTTAACTTTTTTCATCAACGATGCAATACGAAAGCATTCTTGAAAGAAGTTGCAAAAGACATGTTTAGAAGCAATTTTAGGGTTTATGGAAGTTGATCCCAGTCAAAACGAGATAATCTCCGATATCGCCCAAAAGGAATTACGCCTGAAGGGTGAGGAAAAGGCGGATACAGAGGTTCCTGAAAATGCTAGAGGGGGTTCGGACAAAGTCACTCAATCCGCTGAAGACGCCCCGATTTCATCGGAACTCCCCAAAACCTCACTGTCTGAAAATCCAGACATGGTCGACAACGTGGAAGAAACTGGAGAAGACAGCACAAGAGATCCTTCATGGCGTGTCCTCGAAGGTCAGGATTTCGTACCTCTTTCCTCGGAAGCAGCAGGAGATCTTCATAACGAAGACCGTTGGCAAGATCGCCAACCGGATCGGCAAGAAGACGACGTTTCGGAACAAGAGCGAATGATCGAGGAACAAGAACGTGAGCATTTGAATGCCTCCAAGCCCGCTGACTATCAAGGTCGACCCAATTCGAACGAGACGCTCGATCCCTACTACCAAACGGGTAATCAACCATCGGATCCACCTAGTTCCGGTCGCAGTTTGGATTCTTTTGCCTAATTCTTGAATTGGAATCCTCTATTTCAAACAAGGGTTTGCTTCCGAAGCAAAGATGCCTGACAATCAACCGACGGAGATTCAAGTGAAAGCTCCAAGGCAAATCCAATTGATAGGCGCTGAACTCGCCATTGTGTGGGAAGATAGTCGCGAAGATTATTTGGACGGTGAATTCCTGCGTGAGAATTCTCCCAGCGCCGAAAACATTGGTGAAGTGGACGTACTCGGACAAAAATGGGGAGGGGATGGACCTCGTTCTTTCCCTGGCGTGAAGCTGCAAACTTTTGAATACGTGGGAAACTATGCCATAAGACCCGTCTTCAGCGATGGTCACAAGACCGGTATCTTTAGCTGGAAGTATTTGCGGGAGCTTGCCGAAAAGCGCCCGGCTTCGTAATAGTTTGTCCTGGGAAACCTTCTTTAGGCCAACCCACGACCATCGCGTTTCAAAAAAGCGACGATCTCACGAGTAACGGATCCCTCGAGTTCAGGAAGTGATTCCAATTCTCGCAAGGCTTGAGATCGGTTCAACCCTTGTTTGTAGAGGATCTTGAACACTTTTTTTGCCGCAGCGATGGAGCTGGCCGGAAAATCGGCTCGCTCCATCCCGATCTTGTTAATGGATCGGCCTTCGGCCGGAGTACCCTCGGCCAAGACAAAAGGAGGTACGTCTTGGACGACTTTGGAGCAAGCCGCCGCCATGCAATGAGAGCCTAGACGGCAAAACTGGTGCACGCCGACACCCCAGCCGACGTTGACGTGATCACCAACTTCCACGTGTCCACCCAAGGCGGCATGACTGCTCATGATCAAATGATCTCCAATTCGACAGTCGTGGGCCACGTGGGAATACGCCAAAAGAAGGTTGTTCGATCCCACAATGGTCTCATCTCCAGATTGAGTAGCTGGGTGTACGGTCACGTATTCCCTGAAAACGTTGTGGTTGGCAATCCGAAGACCAGGTGCGCCCCCTTCGTATTTCAAATCATGTGTCTTGCCACCAATAAGAGCATAAGGAAACACTTCGTTGTCTTGTCCCATGCAAACGTTTCCATCGACCGTTGAATGATGACGCAAACGACAATTATCCCCCAATCGCACCATGCCTCCAACGTAGCAGAAAGCCTCGACCACGACGTCCTCGCCCAGCTCGGCCCCTTTTTCCACGACGGCGGATGGATGAATGGAAGACATATCTGAAAACAAAGTCTTTAGGTTTCCTCGTGGGCGTCGACCAAGGTGAACATCAATTCAGCGGAGGATACTACTTTATCGGCTACTCGACATTCACCTTTGGCGGAAGCAATGCGATCTCCTCTGACTTTTTCCAAGGAGACTCGGATTTCAAGCTGATCTCCAGGTTCAACGGCGCGTCTAAACTTGACCTTGTCGCAACTCATGAAGAATGCCACCTTCCCCTCTGCAGAAGTACGCCGCAACATTAGAATCCCTGCCGCTTGAGCCATGGCCTCGATCTGTAAAACACCAGGCATCAAGGGACGACCAGGGAAATGGCCAGGGAAAAATGGTTCGTTTATCGTCACGTTCTTGACCGCAACGAGTCGATCCTCTCCTTCCATTTCCAACACGCGATCAATCAGCACAAAGGGATAACGGTGAGGCAGTACGTCGAGAACCCTACGCACGTCCAAAGAGGTTTCCTGCGGTTGAATAAGCGCCTTGGTGGTCTTGGGTTTAGCGGATGTTTTTTTTCCATCTCGCGTAGCCTCCAAGCACTCGAGAAGACGAAGAGTGAGCTTGGAGTTCAATGCATGGCCTGGCCTTACGGCAACTAGGTGAGCTTTCAGGGAAGGTCCCAGCAAGGCTAGATCGCCTACTATATCCAAGATTTTGTGCCTTACGAACTCATCGTCGAAACGCAAAGGTTCCTTGGAAATCACTTTGTTGTCACGGATAACAATGGCGCTGTCCAAGCTTCCTCCTCGAATCTTGCCCATCTTGATTAATTCCTCGATATCTTCGTAGATGGTAAAGGTTCGAGCAGGAGCTAGTTCGTTCTCATAACTCTCTGGATCAACGTCAATGCTGAGATGCTGAACGTGGACGCCCCTGTCGTCAGCGGAAGTGCAAGTGATGCGAAAACCATCATGAGGCAAAGCAACGATGGAACGATTTCCATCCGTAACCGAAATGGGCTCGTCCAGGGTGAAAACTGCACGCTCGGCGTCCTGTTCGACAATCTCGGCATCCTTGATCAAATTGACGAAAGGCCTAGCAGAGCCATCCATGATAGGTGGTTCGCTGGCATCCAATTCGATCACTGCATTATCCACCCCGCAACCGCGGAGAGCGCTGAGCACGTGTTCCACCGTATGGATGTTGGCATGCCCGTCGCTAATCGTGGTGCTGCGAACCAAGTCAGTGACGTTATCCACTCGCGGAATAATTTCAGGCTTCCCATATAAATCGACTCGACGGAAAATCACCCCAGCATCTTCCTGCCCGGGCTTAAGCGTAAGTAAAACTTCTTCGCCCGTGTGCAATGCCCTGCCACGAAGCGAACACTCCCTCCGAATCGTTCGTTGCTTCATCTCGTCCTTTGCCTATAGACTAATAGAGAAACTTAATCGACTGTAAAGCTCGCAGAGGAGTAAGCGACGTAAATTAGTCTCGACAACGCACTCTTTCATGCCAACTGACAATTGCACAACACTCGAATCTTCTTCCAGAGAATACGGAATGACTCAAAGAAGCATAAAAAGGCGCATCAAGCATTGGTATCGCAGCAAAATCGACAACATCTTGCGCTCGAACTCTCATCATCGCTTCCTGAAGAACCTCATCATCCTGGCTTGCCTAATTGCCTCAGTCGTACTCGCTTGTCTGCTTTACTTCGAATAATGCTGCAGTCAGCGAGCCATTGGCTGCCTGCCCGTGAGACGGCAATCGCTTACAAATCAGCCAATCGCGGAAGCTGATCAATTTCATGCTCTCGGATGGCCTTCGTCCATTGCCGATAGGCAGCTGATTTCGCGCTTTCGTCGACTTTGGTATCCGCATGATATTCACGTAAACGCGAATAACCGTTAGCCAAAAGATAAGTGCCTAACTCTGAGTTTGCCGCCTTGTCTCCAATCAGTGCCTCCCCGAGTTCGAGCAACCCTTCAATCATAGCACCCTGCCCATCGTGCCTCAGTTGCACCTGATGACGAGCAAGCGCCTTTATTACTGGTTCGTTCCAATCTGATTCCAGTTCAACCAGGTTGCGACCTACATCCAAGCGCTTGAGTGTCCGGAGGTTGGCCATCGGGCGTAAATCCGATACGAGATTCGAATTAATGGAAAGAATTTCCAGAGAACGCAGGCCAGCCATAGGCCGCAAGTCCGTCAAATTATTATCGTTGAGATAAACTTTGCGCAAGGAAACCATGTTCCGCAAAGGTCGAAGGTCACTCAGTCGATTTTCCGAAAGGTCGAGATAGATCAATGAGCTCAAAGTTATCAAAGGTCCGAGATCCGTAACCTCATTTTTATTAAGAGAGAGAGTTTGCAGGGCAGTGTATTGCTTGAGGGAGGTAATGTCGGAAATTTCATTCACTCCTAGCAGAAGGGTTTGCAGAGCAGGCAAAGCTCCCCATTTAGAAACGTCACTGATGCCATTGCGATAGAGATAAAGCTCATGCAAATGGAGCAAGCCATCCAGCTCGGACAAGGTGGCATTATCCCAAGCGCCGTTACCGCTTATATCCTTGTAAGCCTCCCCCAAGTCGAAAGTCCCGTTGCCATTCTGGTCATCGAACGGCTCGGAAATACCTAGTTTATTCCCTTGAGCAAAGAGACTGCCAAGATTCTTCAGTTGAGAAATTCCAGTCAGTTCCTGCAACTCGTTTTCACTAACGTCGAGTTTACGTAAACTTGGCAAGACTTCGATCCCGGCGAGACCTTTCAGTTTGTTTTGGCTCAAATCCAGCTCGCGCAAAGACGGCAAATCCTTGAGTGACTCAAGGGAATTGACTCGGTTGCCTCGAAGATCGACGCGGCGAAGCTTCTTCAATCCGGACAAGGGAGTGAGATCGGTAATCAGGTTGTTTCGCAAAGTAATGACTTGCAAGTTCTCTGCAGCTTCCAAACCAGTGAGGTCCCTAACCTCGGCGCCATTCAATTCGAAGGAAAACAAATATTTCGCCAGCAAATCCTTGGTCAGTCGGGAAGGAAGATCTCCGATATCCACCTCCACTTGTGAAATCTTGGCGTTCAACTTCTCGACCAAGACGGAATAGGCCAAGGCTTGGCTGGAGGGAGCTGTCTTTTGATTATTACGCACCTGAGCCAAGTCCGTCTCCAACTTCAATCGCAATTTCTCGAGCTCCACGCCAATTACCTTGCTCACCGCCTCTTCGAGAATGGACTCGGGAAAATACACCACTTCGGCTTTGGCCAGAGGAGTCGAGGCGACGCATCCTGCGAGGATGGCCGATTTCGCTAATTTTAAAACGTGATCAATCATGGTTCAGGCAGTTGCGGAAGAGCCAATCAAGGCATTCTTTTCCTGACTATTAAATAATAGTCGACAGGATTGAGCGAAAGTTTAGCTCAATCTGCTTTCTATGTCTCGCAGGCATCAGAATGAAACAATGGGAGCTCCTTCGTTCCAAACGGATCGAAATATATAGCTGATTTGTTGGAAAAAGTCGTCAGCGAAGGTATCCAGTCCCAATTGATAAAGCAAAGCTGCGCTAACCAAGAAAGGTCCAAAAGGAACCTCTACGCCCCACCCGAGTTTCGAAGTATGCTGCTCTTTATCGGAAGAATCGGTGCTCTTCAAAAAAGAGACCAAAGCAATAGGAAGCAAAAGAATCGTACCCAACAAGGCACCTCCGAAAATACAGAACAGTGCGCCCTTCCAGCCACAAAAAGCACCCACGCAACCCAATAATTTAACGTCACCTTGGCCAATCGCCTCCTTTCGCAACAAGGATTCGCCCATTACTCCAATCCAATAGAGGATGCCAGAGCCAACTAGGAGCCCGAACAAGGCTTGCGAGCCGCTTCTGACGTTACCAATCAAACCATCATCCGTCACCCCCCACAACTCGGGAAAGGCACAGGCGATCAGAACGCCGCAAACGGCCCCGCCAAAGCTAAAGCGGTTAGGGATGATCATGTGCTCCAAATCGATGAAGGTGACGCAAATTAAAATACATGCGAAAAACAAGTTGGAGCCGAGAAAAAGGAGATAAAACTCATGGTTCGAAAAATGAAAGCTGGCATAGGCGAAGATCATACCCGTCAAAATCTCGACCAATAGATAGCGGACCGAAATGCTGCGACCGCAACACGCCGCACGGCCTCGAAGCATCAGCCAGCTGAGAACCGGAAGATTGAAACGCCAAGGAATGTTCTCACCGCATTCACAGCGAGAAGCTGGAAGAATCAAGGATTGCTGAAGAGGGATACGATGGATGCAAACGTTCAGGAAGCTTCCAACAATGGTCCCGAAAACAAAAAGGCAGATTCCGGTCAACCAAGGATTTGCAAGCAAGGTTTCGAGCATAACTCTAGGCTGTGTTCAATCGCTCTTCCAAGACCCCCTTGGCAGCGGCGAACATCGGTTCGACAGGCACTTCGGAACCTGTCCAAATGCGAAGAGAACGAGCGGCTTGGTGAACAAGCATTGATAGGCCATTGGACACTTGCAGGCCATTGGTTCGAGCGTTCCTTAGAAAAGTCGTTTCAGCTGGATTGTATATCATGTCGTACGCCATCCCTCCCTCTGGGAATTGCGAAAAGTCGAAAGGCGAATCATCTTCGGGCGCCAACCCCAGAGAAGTGGCATTGACGACCAAGGTAGAGGGGCCAAAAGACAAGAGGAGATTGGGTGGAACATTGTCCAAAAGGAAAGATTGCACTTTTTGTTCCTTGTTGGGAGCCAATGCCTTAATCAAGCTTTCCATTCTTTCGGAAGAGCGGTTGCCGATCCATAACTCGGAGCAACCCTCTCGCAAGAAACGCGTAGCGGCGGCGCGAGCAGCTCCCCCGGCGCCTAGCAGAATGATTTTTCCGCCTCGGAGGGGAAATCCAAAATTTTCCTTGAGCGCTCGTTCCAGTCCTTGACCATCGGTGTTGTACCCCTCACATCTCCCGTTTTCTCGAAAAACCAAGGTGTTTACTGCTCCAATTTCGGCAGCTTCCGAATCAATCCAATCCAATGCCTCCAAAGCTTCGACTTTATGCGGGATCGTCAAGTTCAGTCCACGAAAACCAAGTTTCGAGAACATGGCAAGGCACTCCTTCAATTGGCCTGAAGAGACATCGAATCGAAAATAACGCCAATCGCGAAAATCAACGTTGTGACGAGACATTTCACCCAAGGCCGCGTTATGAATTTGGGGACTGATGGAATGCCCGATGGGATGACCCAACACGGCAAGGCAGGAACCGGGAAAGGACCAGTTCCTCAAATCCTCGGGAACGAGAATCGCGTCACTGCCCGGAAGCTTTCCTGTAAGCTTGGTCGAATTCATCACCGAATGAAGAAAACAAGCGAACGGACTCTTGGTTGCCGGACCGTTCATGATGGTCAACCAAATTACGGCATGCCCGCCGCAGTACGTCGGCAATTGTAACCGGGAAGAAAGCCTGGGGAGAAAAATGCAAGTCCCTGCTGTGTAAAAAGGAAGCGACTTCGCTGGGGTTCCTTATTCTGCCACGATCGAAGGCGTCTATGTAAAAAGGATGATCAAGCAAGAAACAACCCAACATGAAACGACCTGGAAAACACGCGGGCTCGAGTTTCAATCCGATCCTACGTGCAACCAACAAGTAAATAACGCAGAGGGTTAACGGCAGACCCTTCCTTGATTCCAAGGTAAAGCTCAGTGAACTGTTCAGTGGGTTGTGAAAATCGGTTCGAGCGCCTTGGAAGTTCTCCTCGTGAAAGAGCACGCGGGAAATTGTCTTGCAGCGTTCGGTTGGGGAATGATGGGAAATAGTCAATTCCTCGCATCGAGTGGCCAAGCGGTCGAGAACACTACGAGTTTCATTTGGGCAGGAGGAAGGTCGAATGACCTTATCCAAAAGCAAGAAACCACTTTCAAGTTCATAGGAGAATGATCGAATGAAATTTCGAAACGCATCCACTCCATCGTCCCAACCCAGTTCGGCCAGCAACTGCTTTGCCGCTGTAGCCGAAGTCCCCCCTCCCTTCACTTGGTCATTCAAGAACAGAAGGCCTTCGTCCTTCCATTCGGCAATTTCCTCGAGCACAGCTTGACGAACCACCGGAGACTCATCATCAAGCAAACGGCTCATGGCAGCGCGCTTTCCAGACATAGACATCGAATCCCTCACGGATTCAATATCACTAGGAGGCCGGTTCAGTGGCAACCCCAAAGGGGGCATCAAGTGAATTTCCTTTCTCCAAACAGCCCTGAACCCACTCGCACGATGGTGCTACCCTCCTCGATCGCCACTTCAAAATCTGCCGTCATCCCCATCGAAAGCTCCGGCAAGGCAATACCAAAACGATCTGACAACCTTTCCTTGATTTCGCGCAAGCGAGCGAAGCAACGTCTCGCCACGGAGGGATCGTCGGACAAAGGAGCGATGGTCATGAGCCCTTCAGGCTCGATACAGGAAGTGTTCATAGCCTCTTCCAGTAACGCATCCGCTCCTTCGGGGTTGATTCCAAACTTAGCAGGATCTTTTCCAGCATTAACTTGGAGTAAAATTCGCTGGCTTTGATTCTGCCCTTCGAGAGCAGTCGAAAGTCTTCGTAGGAGTTTCACCGAATCGATCGATTGAATTCTCGCAAAACGACCAGCTGCCAACTTTGCTTTGTTCGACTGCAAATGACCAACCAGTTCCCATTCCATTGCAAAAGACGATGATCTCATTTTATCCAGCGCCTCATGAACACGATTTTCCCCAACGGCGGAACAGCCCGCTCGCTTGGCGTACTCCGCGGCTTCCAGTGGAAAAGTCTTGGTAATCGGCAACAAGCGCACGTTTTTTTCTGAACGCCCGCAACCAGAGCAGGACTCTCCGATGCGATCGTTTATACGAGCCAATTTGGAGAGAAAGGAAGCCTCATCAATAAGCGCATTCATTAGTGAGTCTGAAAATACTGATGTTGACAAAATAAGATGTTTTTATCAATACGCGCCGCCGTGCACATCTCAAACTTAAAGACCTATTGCGACTTGGTGGATACCAAGAGCTTTTCAAAAGCAGCCCGACTGAATGGCGTTACTCAATCCGCCGTCAGCCAGCAACTAAAATCGATGGAATCGCATTTCGACATGTTGATTATCGATAGAAGTCAGAAAAAGTTCAGGCTGACTCCACAAGGTAGCAAGCTCTATTCATCATTCAAGGAAATCGTTCGCTTATACCAGAGGTTGGAATGCGATTTACAAGAGATGAGCAACGTCTTGAGCGGCACTATCCACGTATCCACGGTCACCAGCATCGGCTTGCATGTTTTACCCGCATATTTGAAATCTTTCATCAAGGAGTTTCCCACGGTCAACGTAAGAGTCGAATATCGCCGTTCCAACCTTGTGTACGAAGACGTCCAGAACGGTTCGATAGACCTTGGATTGATTGCCTTTCCCGTAAAGAGGAAGGACTTGACCGTGATCCCGTTTTCCGAGGATGAACTCGTGTTGGCAGCACATCCATCCAATCCGCTTTCAAAGCAGAAGACATTAAAGGTTAATGACTTGCACAAGGTAGACTTCATTGGTTTCGAACGAGACATACCCACTCGTCAAGCCACCGACAAAATCCTCCGACAAGCAGGCGTCGAAGTGAAGATGGCAATGGAGTTCGACAATGTGGAAACAGTCAAGCGAGCTATTGAAATCAACGCTGGAGTCGCCATTCTTCCCGCCTCGACGATGCGCAATGAAGTGCAGCAAAATCAGCTCTCTCAACTATCGCTTGGAAACGATAGTTTCAAGCGTCCATTGGCAATCATTCACCGCAAGGACAAGATTCTAAACCCAGCCATGCAAACCTTCATCGATCTGCTCAAGAAGAAGTCTTGATCTCCGAAGCTGTGGGAATCAAGGAAACTGAGAATCAACCAGTTTAGCGACAAAACTGCCCACCGCCACCTTGCTTTTCATGCGGATTGGCATGCGAAGCTTGTCGGCGGTATACCAAATGTGCAGGAAGCCATCCGGACTTTTGCTAAAAACCCCTCGCAAGTTTTTCAAAGCAGGCGATACCTCGAAGGTTTCGTAGCTACCTGCCGGAACCTTCATTTTGCGCTTTTCCCCCACTAAGACTTCAATCTCTCGAAAGCGTTTGCCATCGCATGTTGGTAATTTCAAAAGTCCGCCTGTTTTCAATTCGGACATGCGAAAGAGGTAAGATATGGCCAATGGATCGAAAACCCTGTCGGGAATCTTCACTGGTTCCCCTGCTACACCGTGGTTCGAATAATGGGCCAAGTTCTTTTGGTAATCAAAACGCAAGACGATCTCTCGATTGGTTTTACCTTCCTTCTGGCTCTTTTTATACAAGATGGAACGACCGAACCCTTCCTCAACGTAACTGACTGCGCGGGTGCGAACCTTGTAAAAAGCATCGGCAAACTTGTTGGTCGAAACATCGAGGGATATCTTATGGCATTTAGTGCCATTAACATCCTCCATATCATGGACTTCCATCACGGCCTCACCGACCGAGAACAAGCCCCAACTGATTTTAAACGACAACCTTTCCCCGACCTTGAAAGGCAACGGCAACGAACCGTTCGAATCCTGTGCTCCCAAGCTTATCGACAAGAAAGAATAGAGCGAAAAAACAACGACCCCGATTCCCTGAAGAGGTTTCATTCGATCACGGGAACTGACTCCAAATGCCAGATTTCTTGTGCATATTCACGGATCGATCGATCCGACGAAAACTTACTGCATCGCGCCACGTTGCGAATGGCCATGGATCCCCATTTCGACTGGTCGACATAAGCGAGGTTCGCTTTCTCTTGGGCGGAACAGTAAGAATCGTAATCAGCTAAAAGAAAATAAGGGTCTCCCCATTCCAGGATGCTCTTGGCGACGTCCTGCAGAGCGGCGCCCTCTCCGGGAGTGAAGAAATCGGAAGAAAGCCAATCAAGGACGGCTTTCACTTCTTCGTTTTCTTGATAAATGACCATGGGATCATAATTCGCTCGTCGGAGCTCCTCGATTTCTTCGACGGTGTTGCCGAAGATGAATATATTATCATCGCCCACTTCCTCCAAAATTTCAACGTTGGCGCCGTCCAAAGTGCCTATGGTCACGGCTCCGTTGAGGGCGAACTTCATGTTGCCGGTGCCGGAAGCTTCTTTCCCAGCAGTCGAGATTTGCTCGGAAAGATCGGTTGCGGGAATAACCATTTCGGCAACGGATACGCCATAGTTGGGGAGGAAGACCACTTTGAGCCGATCACCGATGCGAACGTCCTCGTTGATACGCTTACCCACGACGTTGATCGCTCGAATGATGGTCTTGGCTAATTCGTAGCCAGGGGCTGCCTTGGCACCGAAAATAAATACGCGAGGATGCATCTCGAACGACGAATCCTGCAACAAGCGTCGATAAAGGGTGAGAACGTGAAGAAGATTGAGGTGTTGCCGTTTGTATTCGTGCAATCGCTTGATCTGCGAATCGAACAAGGCGTCGGGATTCAATTGCAAACCCAGCGAGGAAGAAACGTAGGAGCAGAGCCGCTCCTTGTTTGCCTTCTTGACCTGCATGAACTCGGTGCGAAAGGAAGCGTCTTCCGCCAAAACGTCGAGTTCTCGAAGACACTCGAGGTTCCTTGGCCAATCCTCTCCGACGCTGCGGGTGATCAGGTCGGCAAGTCCAGGGTTGCATCCCAATAACCAACGGCGTGGCGTGATCCCGTTCGTCTTGTTGTTGAATTTATTCGGATACAGCTCCGAAAACTCAGGAAAGAGACGACTCTTCAAAAGTTTGGTGTGAAGGGCCGCCACGCCATTTACGGAATGACTCCCCACCACCGCAAGATGAGCCATACGAAGGTGACGAGGATCTCCTTCCTTCACCATGGAAAGGGATTGCTTTTTCTCCTCGTCTCCGGGCCATTGGGTTTCCACTTCTTCCTTCAGGAAACGGCGGTTTATTTCATGAAGAATCTCCAAGTGCCGAGGAAGTACTTTGCGAAACAAGGATTCGCTCCAAGTTTCCAAGGCCTCGGGCAACAGCGTGTGATTGGTATAGGCAAAAGTTCTGCGCGTGAGGTTCCAGGAAAAGTCCCACTTGAAACGCTCCTCGTCGACGAGGATACGCATTAATTCGAGTATGGCGACCGAAGGATGCGTGTCGTTGAGTTGCACCACCGCCTTGTCCGCGAATTCATCCCATGAATCATGGTTTTTGCGATAACGCCGCAGGATGTCCCTCAAGGAACAGGTAACGAAAAAGTACTGTTGGACGAGCCTAAGTTCCTTACCGCTCTCCGTCTGGTCGTTGGGATATAGAACCTTGGATATCGTCTCGCCCACCGCTTTTTCGCGCACCGCCTCCACGTAGCCTCCTTCATTGAACATATTGAGATCGAACTCCTGCGAGGCCTTGGATTCCCACAAACGCAGGAAATTCACCGTGTGCGTGCCGTATCCAACGATTGGCAAGTCGTAGGGTATACCCTCGATGCTTTTCGTCTCCACCCAGCGCGGAGCGTAGTTTCCAAAGGTGTCGAAGGCAGGCTCGACCCGCCCGTACAAATGAGCGGTTTGGGCGTACTGAGGACGCCTGATTTCCCAGGGATTGCCGTACTTCAGCCAATCGTCCGGCTTCTCGATTTGTCGCCCGTTTTCAAAAACCTGTCTGAACAAACCGAATTGGTAGTGAATGCCATAGCCGATGGCAGGAAGGTCCAAGGTGGCCAAAGAATCCAGGTAACAAGCCGCCAGGCGACCCAGTCCTCCGTTCCCCAAGCCCATGTCGTGTTCTTCTTCGGATAATTCCTCCCAATCGTAGCCCAACTCGTCCAAGGCCGCTAGAGCCGTCTCGCGAAGCCCCGAATTGTGCAAGTTCGAGTTCAACAAACGCCCCATCAAGTACTCCAAACTCAGGTAGTAGACTCGGCGAACGTCTTTCTTGTTATGAGTCTTTTGCGTGGAGATATAACGATCCACCACGAGGTCTCGAACCGCCAAGGAGGTAGCCATCCACACTTCATGCTTAGTTGCGTTGCTCAAGTGGCGAGCCATGGTTAGGCGGAGATGCCTCAAAATCGAGGCCTTGAACTCCTCTACCTGCGAATCTTTACCGGATGCCGCTTCGGCCAAATGAGCGCGTCCGCCTCCCGCTGGAAGCGTTTCCTTCTTCTGCAAACCCCTACCCTCCCCTTTTCTCTCAGCGAGCCGAGAACTTGTGAACCGTCACGTGCCGATAGGTTTTCCCGGGGAGAAGCACGCAAGATTGCCATCCTTCTTCGCCTTGGTGATTCGGGCTGTCGGGAAACACTTGGGTCTCGAGGCAAAGGCCAGACCGCAGCGGGTAGGTTTTGCCACTCGTGCCGGTAGTAGTGTCGTCCAGGTAGTTTCCGCTGTAGAATTGGATACCGGGTTGGTCGGTTCGTATCTCCAGGACTCTGCCGCTTGCCGGATCCACCAAGGTGGCGGCCAAGGAAAGGCCCTCTTCGTCCTTGCTGTCTTGACGGATGACCCAGGTGTGATCGTAGCCCAAACCAAACTTCAACTGCTCGTTTTCGTCCTCGATGCGCTCACCTATGACGTGAGCCTCGCGAAAATCCATCGGAGTGCCATTCACGTCGGCAATGGAAGTGGGTATGTTGGTATCGTCGGTGGCCACGAACTGATCCGCATGCAGGGTAAGCTCGTGATCGAGGATGGTTTCGGAGCCTTCGCCCGCCAAATTGAAGTAAGTGTGATTGGTGAGGTTGATCACGGTGGGCTTGCTGGTGGTGGCCTCGTACTCTACGCGTAATTCGTCGGCATTGTTCAAGGTGTAGGTAACCGTCACGTTCAGGTCGCCCGGATAGCCTTCCTCTCCATCGGGGCTGGTGCGGGTGAACTTCACGAAGACCGAATCCTCGCCCGTGCCGCCTTCGCCTTCCCAAAGATGCTTGTCGAACCCTTGATCGCCGCCATGCAGGTGATTTGGGCCGTTGTTGGTAGCAAGCGAATATTTCTCTCCCTCGAGGGTGAAGTTACCGTCGGCGATGCGGTTGGCGTAACGCCCGGTTATGCATCCGAAGTAATTGGGGTTTTTCACGTAAGTTTTGTGATCCTTGTAGCCCAGCGCGACGTTGGCCAGGTTGCCCTTGGAATCCTTGGCCCAAATTTCCGTGACCGCTCCCCCAATGTCGGTGATCACCACCTTCATGCCGTTGGCGTTGGTGAGGGTGTAGAGATTGGCTTCACCTAACTCGGTTTTGCCGATTGATTTCTTCTCGATGGACATTTTGTGGTCAGTCTTCTTACCGCAACCGTTCAAGAGAAGGAGCGCGGCAAACAAAGTGGCAACTGCAAAGAATCTATTCTGGAACATGATGATACTAAGATTTGAAGGGGGAAATGATCAACGAAAGGAAAGGCGTTCATTGTCTGCGCGGGGACACGACTGGCAAGCTTAGAAACGGCGCCCGAATCGATTCTCCCATTCCCGATGGCCATACTCCAGGTAGGTGGGGCGCCCTTGGGGACAAGTCAAGGGGTTCCGACAACGAAGCAAGCGGTTGGCCAAGGAAATGATTTCGGATTCCTCGAAGCCGCCTCCAGTTAGGCTTTCCCGGGAGGCCAGCATACGAATGAACTCATCTTTGCTCAAGGCCTTGCCCGCGACTCCTCCCCTCTCCTTTGCACTCGCGATGAGGTCACGAAGGAAGAGCTCGGCGTCTCCGGGTTCCAGCCATGAAGGGGCCGCCTCGATACGATGGAAATTACGCCCGAATTCCTCCACCGAGAATCCTAATTTCTCAAGTGAAGGCAAGTGAGACTGCAACACTTCGGAACCGAAGGAGTCGAGCTCCAAGGGAATAGGGAGAAGCAAACGTTGGCCGTCACGCGAAGCTTCTTCGGCAAAGGCTTCTTCCGTGTCCTCGAACCGAATCCGTTCCACGGCCGCTCGACAATGCATTAGAACGAGCCCATCCGTAGTCCGAAACAATGCCAGATCGCCGCTTAATTTGGCCAAAAACCGCCAAGAGGAGGTCAGGTCGTCGCGATCGCCCGCCGCTCCTTCAGGCCCATCGGAAGAAGGCGTTGATGGTGCCTCGTCATTGAGTGAATACTCCGGAACCGGAATTTCAAAGGATTGCCCGGTTGGTTCGCCGGCGCCACCTGTCTTGGAATCCGCGCCACCAACGTTTGGCAGGAGAGAAGGATCGATTTGAGGAACGGCGAACCCAGGCGCTGGAGTGGATCCATCTGTGGAGGAACTGGTGACCGGCGTATGTGCTTCAGAGAATCCCGCATTCGCTGCAACCTCGCGGAGGCGGTCGTTGACCGAACGAATGACAAAAGCCCGCAGTTTGCCCTCCTCGCGAAAACGCACCTCTCGTTTCGTCGGGTGAGCATTGACGTCGACGGCAGCTGGATTCATCCGAAGAAATAGAAACGCCGGCGGAAACCGGCCCTTGGGAACGTAAGTGTGGTAAGCCTCGATCAAAGCAAAGGACAGGGCCTTGCTGTCGACCGGCCGGTTGTTGACCATGAAAATCATTTCCTGTCTGGTGGATCGTCCCACACCCGGTTTTCCGATCAAACCGGAGAGAGACAAGTCATCGGACTCGGACTCGATCTCGATCAAGCCTTCCGCGAATCCAGATCCAAAAATCTCTCGCAACCGTTCTCGTAGATCCACGCAAGTGGGAGAACGAAAAATGGTGCGTCCATTCTCCAGCAAGGTAAAGGCGGTTTCAGGGTGAGCCATGGCGTAAAGCCGAGCCCAGCGGCAAAGATGGGCGGTCTCGGTGGCGTCCGTGCGGAGGAATTTCCTCCTCGCGGGAACTGAATTGAAAAGCCGGGCAACCTCAATGCTGGTGCCTTCCGGCATGCCGCAATCCTTTTGATGGATCATCTTGCCGCCATTGACGAAAATCTCGGTTCCTCCTTCCGCGCCTCGAACCCGCGTACGCATGACGAAACGGCTCACGCTGGCGATAGAAGGCAAGGCTTCTCCTCTAAAACCAAAGGAAGTGATTCGCTGCAAATCGTCGGCCTCGCGGATTTTACTGGTGGCGTGCCTCTCAAGGGAAAGCAAAGCCTCGTCTGCAGTCATGCCGTGCCCATCGTCTTCCACGCGAAGATAGGACTTACCGCCATTGCGGTATTCGATCTCAATCCGACTGGCCCCTGCATCCAAGCTATTCTCGATCAGCTCCTTGGCTACTGCGGCCGGTCGTTCAACCACTTCACCAGCGGCGATTTGGTTGGCTACCCGGTCAGGCAACAATCGAATCGAAGACATGGAGCCAAGCTAGTTGGCATGTGATCGAATTCTCAATCCCAAAAGCAAGGGGATTGAAGAAAAGGCACCTGGGCCGAGGAAATACCTCCGCGGCGCTGAACTCCGTTAATCAACCGAATCAACTGCTATGCTCGGTGCGAAAAAGCGTACGTCCATCTTCACGAATGACCTTCTGGGCCACTTCATCGATATTGAAACGCTCGTTGGTGACCGTAGAGTTGGCAATGGATATGGCTGCTCGAATGAGTTTGGAATCCGTCTTTATCCGGTGCCCGTGAGACGCAATCACACGTTCAATGCCATCCAGTTTGGCAAGATCCTCTTCAGTCAAGGTGATCGTTCGAACAATTCGCTTCAGGGCTTTTTTCTTGCTGATATCCGTCATTTTTCTTCCAAAACTATAAATCGTCGATTTAATTCAATACAAGCAAAAAGCTTTTCCGTAAATGCGCCAAAAGTCAATTCCAATGCAATGCCTTAAAGCATTTTCAAACGAAGAAGGCTTACCCCTTGATGAATTTCTCGCGCGAGATCAAAC
>PBLJ01000089.1 GCA_002721705.1 Opitutia bacterium | reverse complement strand
GTGGGTGTCGGTTCGGTCGTGGGTGTCGGTTCGGTCGTGGGTGTCGGTTCGGTCGTGGGCGTCGCGGTCGGTTCTTCGGCGTTCATCTCGAGTTGAAGCTCGGCGACCTGGTCTGACTCTGTGTTCGAGCAGCTGGTGGCGAGCACCACCACAAGCAGGGCAGTGGTCAGTGCCCTCATTGAGCGGTCTCGCCGGTGAAGCATTGTGGCCCCAGCGTACTAAATCCACCAACGCCACAGGGACCGCTGCTCTTTCACAAACCTGAAAGCTGCAACCGATTTCGACGAGGAGCTGCGTTCACATATCAGGATGGGAGTCCTGTAGCGTCCACACACAACACCCCAGGTCGGAGGCCTAAACCACGATCGGCCCACGATTCAAACGATTAAGGTAGACATTCCTTATCTAAGAAAGGTGGAAGTTATGGCTTATATGAGTGGGCTCATCCTTCGGGTAGCAGATGTGGACCGGTTTGTTGCGGGTTGGAATGACTTTGGCAAACAACAGTTCCTAGACCTGGGTGCCACTAGCGCGCGAATTAGCCAAAGTGTCTTTTCTGGTGAAGACGCAGGCAACATAGGGCTAGCAAGTGAGTGGGATTCAATTGATGCTGCCATTGAGCACCCTGCGGCAGTTCGGAGCAACCCAGAGACGGCCGAAATGATGAAAGCAGCTGGGGTGGAGACCTTACGCAGAAGTTTGCTCGTGATTCAAGCAACCCGCGGTTCGCTTGAAGGCAAGTACGGCTCGCTGCTTGTTGGTACGGGTGATCTGGCGACACCGGAACAAACTGAGGAAAACGCTGAGACCTTTTGGGGGCAGATGCAGGAAGGAGCAAACGGTATCCAGTGGCATCAAGCGGTAGCGGCTGGGGCGATGACGGGCGCGTATCTCACAATGACGCTGAGTGACTCTCTGGACGAACTCATGGCGGCAAGCCAGAAAATGTTTGCTCAGCCCGAGATTCAGCAGCTAATGGCATCCCAAAATTTCCAACTCACCGGACGAAACCTGTTCAAGGTACTTGGGTAAATCAAAGGCATTACGTAATGGCCGCCCTTAGGGGCGGTCATTTTTCGTTTACTAAATGCTGGTTCGCAGTTCACAAAGGGTTATCTTCTGCGCCTAAGAGGTTTAAAGTTCAGCGAGAAAGTTGCTGATCGCCTCGTTGACTATTGCAGGATGGGTCATGTTCGGCGCATGAGCAGCCCCTGGCACTCTTACAAGACCTCGACAATCAGACAAACGGCTCTCTAAGTCCTCTGCAGCCTCCATAGGGATTGCCTGATCATCTTCGCCGTGAATAATTAACACGGGACAACTGATCTCACCGATTCGATCAGTCACATCGTCTCGAAACAAGAGTGTTTCGGCTGGTTCTCGAAGTGCAGCACGATCACGAGCTTCCCACTTCATAATCCACTCTTTACTTATTTCGGGATCTCCAATGATCATCCCGGCAACGGTCTCTCCTAACTCACCCAGCGGACCATCAACTTGCCACTGACTGAACATCGCTCCGTAGCCTTCGATTTGCTCTTCGGTAAACGCAGCAGATTCACTATCTATCATCACGATTCCCGAGACCCGGTCTGGGTGAGATAACGCTGCTCTCAGAGAGAGAAAGCCGCCCTGGCTCATCCCTGCGAAAACGGCGCTTTCCACTCCTAGATGGTCCAAGAGCGATACGGCGTCGTCCGCTGAATCCCAATAAGTAAACGACCCATCAACTGGGGTTTCACCGAAACCGCGCTCGTCCCAAGCGATGCACCGATATTCATCCTTTAGTGCTTCCACCTGGGAATCGAACATCGACAGATCCATAAGAAACCCGTGACTGAAAATAATGGCAGTGCCGCCGCCACCGGAATCCGAATAGTTGATCGATTGACCATTTACCTTTGCAATTGGCATGTGTTCCACCTAATTCATTTCGCGAACCCGATTAGCTCGCCGCCCGCAAAATTAATGGCTGTACCCCCACGAGGCGAATCTAACCGTATGGACGGCGCTCCTTCTCTGGTTTCAGGGGTTGCGTTGTTTCTTTGTCAACTTTTGAGGTACGAGTCTCGTAGCGCCCATGTCTCGATATATAAGCGCTGCTACTAACCCCGTCGTCGTAGAGAGCGATAGGGGCTAGTAACTGCCGACCTTTGTAGGGCGACAACCGGTCAGAAGAGCCGTTTGCCCAATACGCGACCGATTGGGTTCAGGTTTTGATCAGCCATCATTGCCTTAACTGCAGGATCAGCGAGGTTTTTGTGAGACGCCTCAAGAATCGCGTCCAGAGAATCACCGGATTGGAAGAGAATTCCAACTCCTGTCATCTCGGCGCCCGCAGTAATTCTGAGTTGCGCCATTCCCCGGGCACCTTTGGAGAGATTTTCCCAAATCACATCGGCATTTGCCTCAAGCGTTGCTTGATCCCGGCCACCTCCGCCTTGGACATAGAACGCTGATCCGTAATCACCGGCTCGCTCTCCACGCTCCACTTCCATTGTCATAAGACTCCGTCGAAGAAGAGTTACTCCAAAGTCTTGCATTAGTGCCGCATAACCGGGATCGGCTTCAAGTTCATCCGCAGCTAAAGCAAAGGCGTCAACGCTGTCCCATTCGCCGGTTACGTTCACGGTTCCTGCGGCTTCACCTCCGAGGATGATGCGCATTCCTTGCACATCAGAAGCACCGACGCTGCGCATCTTGGGAACCATTGTGTTGTTCATGTGATCGACGAAACCGTTGAGATCGGCGATTCTCAGCACGCTTGCTTGCCATATAGACATGTTCCACACCTCTAGTCGTTTTGTGCCGGCTCCCCGCGAGACCGGCTGCCGAAAAGCTAGTCCGAAGTACAAGAGTGATGGCGAGTAGCTCTCAAACTGTTAATTGCCTTCGTCGGATTTCTTGGTTGTCTAGCCTCCCTAGCCGAAATCTGCGAATTCTTACACCGGGTTAGACTCTTGTTATGGCATGCAATCTTTGTGGGCGCACACATGAGACCCAAGAAGAGGCCCAAAGGTGTGCCGCGTATGAGCTGATGCTTGACCAGATTCCTTTTATTGATCCTCCGGAACTACTCGATCGGCAACTTCGAAGGCGTCGCACTGAGCGACGGCGCGAGCCTCTCAAACAAGAAGATCAGAACTTCGTTACTGAATACCGTCACGAAGTTAGACGGTTTAATGACGTCTTTCGGCAACGTAACCGCCCAGTCAGAAGTAGGCGGTGGGGTGATGACCCACCAGACTTTGAAGGTGGGATTAGAGTTCCGCGTCGCCCGCGTCGTCCCTCCGGGTATCCAGGGGTCGCTATGGAAGTTCCGATGATGGATCGGGACCGTTTCCAAAGCTTTCAAGCGACTTGGACTGATACTGCCGAAAGCCGTTCTCTGAATAAGGGATGGAAGAAAGCCGGCTAACTGAATTTCGATGATCGCTTCCCTCGATGAGGGCTAGCGAGCATGTGCCGCGGTGGTCCTCTTAGTGGTTTGGTCATCGTCGAGAAATTTGTGGGTTAATTTCAGTTGTCCAAATAGGCAACAGAAAAGGTGAAAATTATGCTCGGTGAACATGTCGGATCCATGACAGGTTCTACTCAAATGAAAGCTCTTCCGGCGGTAAACGGAATGCCAGCCGCTGAAACCATGGCCAATGTCGCTGGAACTCTTGCGGGTGCCGAAGTGCAAGGTATGGCCACATATCAGGCGATGATGAGGGCTGACGGATCATGGCAGGGAGAGTGTCCTAATTCGGGAATAGTTATGGCTGCCGACGGAGTCGCTACGTTCAGGGCCACTGGGGTCGGTTCACCGACCGAAGACGGGGGGTTTGTCTTTAAAGGCGTCGTATATTTTGAGACCGCTGCCCCTTCTCTTAGCTCTCTAAACGGTGTCGCTATTGTTTATGACTGGACGGTTGATGCTGAAGGTGATGCCACCTGGGAATTGTTTGAGTGGAAGTAAGACGTATTTAGTTGATTGATGACCAAGGGCCGCCCTTCGGGGCGGTCTTTTGTTGCCGGTCAACACGAGCGTTTTGACTAGATAACCCCGCAACGGCCCACCAAGATGAATGCTCGGCAATGACCGGGGTAGCTGGTGCTTATTTCCTGAAAGCATAAGCAGGTTTGAGTCGAATAGCCCTGAACTCAGCCAACGCGCTGGTTCGTTGGCTTTTCCGTCTTCGTTGATGGTGAGATAGTTACCTTGTGCGCTCGCTACCGCTACTGGTTGGTTTAGCTTTTTTGGTCAGCAGTTGTGGTGGTTCGGTTGACTCTGAAATTGATGCGCTTCAGCAGAGAATAGAAGAGCTTGAAGCGCGCGAAAAAGCTGATTCAATTGTCTCGTCGACAGCAACAACCACTGAGTCAACTGCAGCTGTTACGACAATGACAACGACGACAGTTGCTCTGGCTACTGCAGCGGTTACATCAACCACCCAGTTGGTTTCTGACCAAACAACTACTTCGATACCGGATGATGCAGGTGAAGAGGCAGCCTCGGAGCAGGTCGTTCCGTACATGCCCCCAACCGAACCCAGCGAGGATGCTTCTCTGTGTGAGTTGAAGGATTTGTGGCGCGGTCCAAATGACCCGGTACGAGTGGGTTTTCCTCGACCCACTGAAAATGTTTCCCCGGAAGGAACGACGAAATACGCGCTGGTGCCGATCGACTTCCCAGATGCCGCGGGCGAACCATGGGAGATAGAGGAGGCAGCGAAAGCGGCCCGAGGGGCTACCGATTACTACCGAGAAGTGTCCGACGGACGTTTTGAGGTGAAGTGGGTTCTCAGTGACGTGTTCACCCGTTTGTCCAAGCCATCGGTCGACTACGACCCGACTGTTGGCAACCCTTGGGGCTCAAAAAACCCGTGGGGCGTAGTGCTCTCAGAAGAAATTATCGACCTGGTTGACCCACATCTCGACTTCACAGGTGTCGCAGCAATCTTCTTTTACCTACCAAAGGCAACTCCCAGTGATGCGCTCATCAACATCAGAGGTTGGGGCCACTTAGCGCTTGAGGGTGCTCACAATACCGATGAAGGCTCCGTGCTGTTTGCTCACGGCGCCCCTTCCACGGAGGGGACGCGTATTAATCATGCTTGGCTGTTGGCCCACGAGATAGGGCACACGTTGGGTCCCTTGGATCTTTATGTTTTTCCTGCGACGGGAGACAACTTAAAGAGCTTGCCGATGGGGGAGTGGGGGGTGATGTCCAGCTACCACGGTCCGGCGAAGTCCATGACGGCGTGGAACCGATGGCTCATCGGATGGCTCAAGGCTGAATCGATTTACTGCCGAACAGCCGCCTCGATCAGCTTGGTTGAATTCACACTCAGACCACTGGTACTGACTGGAACTGGCTTCCGGGCCGCCATCATAAGCCTCGACGAGCACACTGCCGTGGTCATAGAGTCTCGACGGGGTCTGGGAGTGGATTGGAGGCTGGGGGACCAGGCAGGAATCCTCGTTTACACCGTGGATACCGCTATTGGCCAACATCAAGGACCACTTCATCTTCAACTGCCTGAAGGTCGATCATTAGAACGCAGCCCCGGAGGAAACTGGCCTGATGCGCTTCTTCGTGTGGGGGACAGCGTCACCGTCCGAGACCTGACCGTCGAGCTGGCCCAGTCGGGTGAGTATGACAGGGTTCGAATCAGTAAGTAGACAGAGCCCCTGATTTGTTTCAAAAGCGGCCAGATTATCCACATGTGGAGATGCGCGGTCTGCTCGGAACTCGTTTACCAGTAGCCCGCTACGGTCCACCGGGACGGCTGTTCTGCAATGGCTGGGGTAGATGGTGCTTATCAGCCGAAAGCATTCGCGTCTTCGCGACCAAGGAGGAACTTGGCGTGATTTTCGTATGCGGAGTCGCTGACCAGAAAGTGTTGACTCGCAGTAGCTAAATCCCGCCAACATTTCTGAATTGGGTCTGAACCATAAACTGCCTCCCCGCCCGCATAGCGAAACGAGTTTCGCGCAACTTCCAGAGCCACCTCTGTGGCCAATGTCGCTGCAGATCTCATTTGAGCCTGCTGGGCGGGAGCGGGTTGTTCCCCAAGCGGAAGTCCATCCCAGACCTCGCCGAAGAGATCAAAAATCATTGACCGCATGGCAATGAGCTCAATGTCGAATTTCCCGAGGTCACGCTGAAACGTTTCCCGGTCACCCAGTAACGAATCGTTGAAACCCCGCCCTTTACCTTTTGCGCGTTGGGTCACTAGGTCCAGAACATTACGTCCAACCCCAAGGGCAAGCGCAGCATGCTCATAAGCGACATATCCGGGCAAACCCAGAAGGTGAAGTCGGCCACCCCGTCGGGGTTTGTCAGAAAACGCCCAACTGTAGTCATCGCTGACGAAGTAGTCCGACACCGAAAAATCGCAGCTCCCGGTTCCTTGCAACCCCAAGGAATGCCAGTTGTCGTGGATGACCACATCAGCGGTTGGAATGACAACTCGACGCATCTCACCATCGGTAGTCGCAGTCCCTTCGACGCGAACAGTGGCGTTCACCCATCGACAATGACGGATTCCGCTCGCGAAACTCCAACGCCCGGTCACACGAAATCCGTTTGTGTCGGGTATTGCGACACCTGAAGGCATGAGAGATCCCGCAACTACCGGGAAATCGTCACTTGCGAAAATTTCGGCCACTGAGGCATCAGGCAGCCATGCCGCGGGAAGGGCGATTGACTGGGACCCGATCATCACGTTCCACGCGGCGGAGGCATCCATCCTTGCCAACGATTCGATTACCTCCATTTGGATTAAAGGGTCCGCCTCAGCTCCCCCCAAAACCTCAGGCAACTTCATCCAAAACAAGCCCGATTCATAGATTGCCTCGAAGAGCGAATTTGGCAGAGTCCGAGACATCTCGGCTTCGGTGACGCTGCCTTCGATTGCATCCCGGACTTGTTCAACGGCTTGCAACAAGAACGTTCGCTTCTCCTCTCTGTCGACAGGAAATGTCACGTTCGATAGGGCTTGGCCTTTCGCGATGCTCATCTGTGAATCATTACACGAACACGTTACGGACTGGCTGAAAGATTGGCTCTTGGTCCTACAGGTGCTCTTCCCGCACCGTTTTCACGCTATTGGTAGACCTCTGCGGCGAAGTGTTTCCATCGGCGAAGCTGACCGTTTTCCATGTCCCACAGTTCGATGCCGTAACCACTCTTCTGGGCCCCTCGGTGGGTGGTAAAGGAACATTCGTAGGTAACGGTGATCCGGTCACCGTCAACACCACGACATGTCTTGGTGAGAGCGAAGTCGCGCATGGTTGGGAGCATGGGCTCGTAGAGGGCGAGGTAGGCATCGAGACCCTGTGCTTGGAGGCGACCGTTAAGAAAGATTTCAACGTCGGGGTGAAATCCTTCCCGTAGGACTTCGATGTCCTGGTTGGCGTGGGCCGTTACGTAGGCTTCTTCAAAGCCCTTGGTGATCTTCTCCGCTTCTTTGCGATCCATGCTCCAACCCTAATTCAGGTCAGGGAATAGGTGTCCGTTAAGCTCCTCACCACAGAACGAAGGGGAAGATGATGGTTGATCAGCTACCTGAGGAACTTCGAGCTCTCAAAACGCAGATGAAGACCTTTATCAATGATGTCGTGATCCCTCGAGAGCCAGAGTTGATGAGCGACGACGCAAACTCTGAGGGAGTCGCCGCGGAACTGAAAAGTAAAGCCAAAGAATCAGGCTTGTGGGCTCTTGGGCATCCAACCGAGATAGGTGGCGGTGGACTTCCTTTTATGGATTTCGTCTATTTGAACGAAGTCATCGGGAGGTCCCACTGGGGTCAGTGGGCGGTCGGCAGTCTGTCTATGCAAGATTCGATCATGCTTCACCTGTATGCCAGCAGCGAGCAACGGGAGCGTTTTCTGGAACCGTTAGTCGCGGGCGAAATTTATCCATCGGTGGGGTTGACCGAGCCTGAGGTGGCAGGATCTGATCCCACGCAGATGCAAGCGACCGCCGTTTTGGATGGCGACGAGTGGGTAATTAGCGGACATAAGTGGTTTACTTCGGGAGCCAATCGCGCTGCGTTCACGACGGTGTTCGCCATCACCGAACCCGATGCAGAAAAGCACAACAAATTTAGTTCCATCATCGTTCCCACCGATACCGAGGGTTACGAGATTGTTCGAGTTGTACCAACCATGGGGCACACAGGTGGCAATCATTGCGAGGTCAACTACAACGACGTTCGGGTCCCCTATGAAAATCTTCTCGGTGGACGCGGCCAAGGATTTCATATCGCTCAGAAGCGACTCGGGCCTGGACGAATCTTTCATTCCATGCGTTGGCTGGGACAAGCGCAACGAGCGTTTGAGTTGATGTGTGAACGAGCGAAAACACGGTACGCCCATGGCAGTTACCTCGCCGAAAAAGGTGACATTCAAGCGATGATTGCCGAATCAGCGGCAGAAATTCAAGCAGCTCGGATGATGACCCTCGACGCGGCACGCGCCATTGACTCAGGGAGTGAAGCCCGAACTGAAATCAGTCTCATCAAATTCTGGGGAGCACGGATGCTTCACAACGTTGTTGATCGCGCTATCCAAGTCCACGGCGCGTTGGGTGTCACCGCCGACACGCCTTTGGAATTTATGTACCGAGAAGCTCGTTACGCCCGACTGTATGACGGGCCGGACGAAGTGCATCGGATGGTGGTAGCGCGAAGGTTGGTACGCGACCCTTACGACGGTGTCCCTTGGGCGTAACCCAAAGCCCAGAGAGTGGAAACTCTGTCACTTTCCACGCATTATCTTCCTGGAGATGCAGAAGGGAAACTCATGAAGCAATTCGACGGCAGGGTCGCCGTGGTCACCGGGGGGGCGAGCGGAATCGGCCTAGGGATGGCGCGGGCGTTCGCTCGATCCGGTATGCATCTGGTCATCGCTGACCTAGACGACGCTGCACTACAAGCAGCAGTGGCGGAGTTCGAAGACGGTGGCTCGCAGGTGATTGGCATGCGTTGCGATGTCTCCAGCCATGAGCAAATCCAAGCCCTGGCGGACACCACGATCGCGGAGTACGGCGCCGTTCACGTGCTATGCAACAACGCAGGGATCGGTATCCCCACAGCGACCCATTCGATGAAGCTCGCCGACTGGAAATGGATCATTGATGTCTGCCTGTGGGGTCCGATTTACGGAGTCGACGTGTTTCTTCCTCTCATCGAACAACAAGAGGAAGGTCACATCAACTCGACTTCCTCCATGGCAGGTCTGATAGCTAGCCAGATGATGGGCGCCTACAACGTTGCCAAACACGGCGTCGTTGCACTCATGGCGACCCTCGAACGAGACCTTCGCGGTCGTAACAGCCCAGTGCATGCCTCAGTTCTGTGTCCGGGGCCAATTAACACCAACATCAGCCGACATTCAGTCGAGTACAGGCCCGGCCAAGCGAAACCAAAGACCGATGGCAAGACCTCTGGCAAGGTGGCGAAATCAATACAGGACGTGCTTGACAATGGGATGGACCCCAATGAAGTCGGCGACATGGTTGTTGAAGCCATCGCCTCAGAGCAGTTCTGGATCTTCACCCATCCCCACTGGACGAAAGCCGTTCAAAAGATGCTCGACGCCATGAACGCTGACCGGAGCCTGACCCGAGGCTAACGGTGAAGGGTTCCCATTTGGTCAGGTGGTGAGTCCTGTAGCGCCCACCGCATCTTTAGTAGAGCTCGTTCCCATCGTGCCACGACCCGAACCTGGCTTCCATCTCAGCGACTGTTTCGTCAGAGGTCGTTTGGTCGCCCAAACATTCCGCATAGCTGGCCAAACCCTCGATGTCGGGCCATTCGCTCGGGGACCATAACTTTGATCGGATCACCGATTTCCCGCAATGAAACATCACTTCGCCGATAGTCACCACTAGGGCCAAAATTGGTGGGCGTTCCGCAACCGCCATCGTGGCCAACAGATCATGATCGGTAACGATCTGGCCGGTGCCACTGACCCTCAGCACTTCGCCCCTTCCCGGGACGACGAACATCAGGCCGACCTGGGGCCGCTCCAAGAGGTTGTGCAGAGTGTCAAGTCGGCGGTTGCCGGGACGGTCGGGAATGACCAAAGTTTCGTCGTCGAGAATTTGAACGAAACCCGGAGGGTCACCTTTGGGTGACAAATCCATTCGCCCTGCTGAATCGATGCTGGAGACAACAACGAACGGACTTCGCTGAATCCAACGACGACAATGCACATCAAGTGCTGACAACACCTTGGTTTCCTGAGCGGGACGGGGAGGGGGCACTACGCGACGAAGCTCGTCAGCGGCTGTTATCACATGTTGTGGATCGAACATGGGACCATTGTCGCTTCCACTCCGGCTTTGTCAATGTCTCTTCTTCGGTTGAGTGGTCAAAGACATCGGGTGACGAACATTGTTGTCGTAACCGGCCTTAGGGATATGGCACGCCTAGAGTTCCGATCATGACCCAGCGCGCCCTCTCCCAAATAGTGACCGCTCACCATCAACTCGAAGGCGCAGGATTTGCTGTGTATCGACCTTTTCCTTCGGAGTCATTGGAGATGCTTGATCCGTTCTTGATGTTGGATGAGAAAGAACCGACCTACTACAAGCCGGGTGAAGCAAAGGGCGCCCCAGATCACCCACATCGTGGTTTCGAAACAGTGTCCTATGTTCTCGAAGGAGAAACTGAACACATGGACTCGCTTGGAAACAGCGGTCTGATCCGCCGAGGCGATGTGCAGTGGATGACCGCAGGAGACGGCATCATCCACAGCGAAATGCCTTCACAAAAGATTCGAACACAAGGAGGTCGTGTTCACGGGTTCCAACTATGGGTCAATCTTCCCGCCGACCAGAAGCGAGCAACACCTCGGTACCAAGCCATCACCGCTGATCAAATACCCGTGGTCGAAGGTGACCGTTGGAAGGCGGTTGTCATCGCGGGGGAACTGATGGGTGTTCGCGGTCCCGCCGACACGCACACACCGATCTGCTACGCCCACATCACCGTTGAAGCCACAGCTTCTGTCAACCTGGAGCTCCCTGCCGATCACCAAATAGGGATTTATGTTTTTCTGGGGTCGGGGCTATTCGGTGCAGATCGAATCCTGGTCGAAGAACACGAGATGGCAATGTTCGAGCCCTCTCATGGAACAGTCCCAGTCAGCGGATCATCGGACCACCCGGTCACCGAGATGCTGTTGATGGCGGGCAAACCAATAGGGGAACCGGTAGCTCGTTACGGTCCTTTTGTTATGAACACACACGCCGAGATCCTCGAAGCAATCGAGGATTTCGAGGCAGGCAGAATGGGTAAGATCGCAGCGACGGGCACCCCGTAGTCACTCGAGGACCCCTGCCACCGCCAATTTCGCAATATGATCCGCGTCGTAGCCAAGGACCTGTTCGAGGACGTCGAAGGTGTGCTGGCCGAGGGTCGGGGCAGCATCACGGACCGTATCGGCGCTGCGGGACATGGAGAATCTGGTTCCTTCCACCCACATGGAACCGTGTTCACCATGGGACGCTTCCCGGAAGTGGTTGCGGTGTTGCAGCTGTGGATCCCCAGCTATCGCGGTCGAGTCCTGAACAGCATGGGCGGGCACTCCGATGGCCTGGAGCGTCGAATGCACATCTGACCCTCCGCGTGTTGATGTCCACGCCCCGATAGCAGCTTCAATGTCCTCTTTGAGGACCTGGCGACCAGCAAGGTCGGCTGCGCGCCAATCCGACGGGAACTCCAACAAGTCGCACAGGCTGTGCCACTGCTCATCGTTTTCGCATGCAACAGCAACCCACTCGTCGTCTCCTGAACATGAGTGGATGCTGTGCGGCACCATTGACGGATCAGCGTTCCCGATCCTTGGAGCCAACTGTCCGTTCACGGTCCAACCAAGCAAATAGGGAGTGAGGAAATTCATTGATGCCTCAGCCTGAGAGAGATCGATGTACTGTCCTTCACCGGTTCGGCGGCGATGATCAAGAGCGGCAAGGATCGCTATCTCGAGATAGCGAGGGGATACGTAGTCGGTGTAGGCACCCATTACTCCAGCGGGGTCGCGATCTGGCCAACCAGTCATTTCATAAAAACCAGACATCGAGGCGCCCATTGTTCCGAAACCAGCTAGTTCTGACATCGGACCGTCTTGGCCGAACAAACAACTGCTGGTCATGATGATGTCGGGCTTGACTGCCCTGAGGTCCTCATAGGTGAGATTCCACCCTGCCATGGCTTTCGGTGAGAAAGACTCACACACAACGTCCGCCCAACGCACAAGATCGAGGATCAGATCCCTTGCTTCAGGGTTGTCCATCGCGACGGTAAGGCCGAGTTTGCCGGCATTGAGGTTTTGAAAGAGGCCGCTGTTTTCTGAGCCGCCCTCGTCGTTGAGGAAAGGCTGGAACGTGCGGGCGCCCTCAATCTTGTGTGAGGACTCAACGCGCACCACCGTCGCCCCCCAATCTGCGAATACTCGGCTAGCGGCCGGACCAGCCATCACCCACATCAGATCGAGAATCTTGACATCAGACAGAGGAGCGGTAGGAGCGTCCTCGGCGACCTTTCGCTCTCCGGCAACACGCGGTTCGATTTCGTTGTTGTGTTGGCCGACAGCGGGCGGCGGCAACGATACGTCAAGTGGAGTGGCAGAGAATTTGGCCATGGGACCAGGAAATTGGACCGTGCCGACGTGTGGGCACTCGATGTGACGCCAGAAATCCCGCTCCGCGTACTGATGCAACTCTGAAACCTCTTGGACATTGCAGATCGGAACAACCAAAAGTCGTCTCTCCAACGCCGTCTCGAGCAACTCCGCTTTAGTCTTCGTTGCCGAAAACTCCGCAGCAACATCTTGAATGCGGTCGTACTCGCCGAGCCCAATTCGACCAGTCGTCACCCCTTCGACAAAATCGACCCAATCAATCTCAAGATCGCTGTCATCACACATGCCTTCTTCATGGATCCAGTCAAAGAGACGGGCGCTGAACGGGGCGATCGCCTCACCGAAAAGGATTGTCGTGGAAACGAAACCATCGGCGGCCGGAGATCGGAGTCGAATCCGAAATGGACCCACAGCGGCACCGCCACTCATTCGAGTCGTCTCAGGTGAGTTGTACAAGTGACACAGGACCATTGATTGGGTCGCTTGCATAAAGGACTGCTGAGCACTGACGTCAACATGTTGCCCCCTCCCTGACCGGTTGCGTTCATGTAAGGCAATGAGGGTTGCTCCAGCGGCTTCAGCTGAAGCATGAAGAAATGCCTGTGGTAACGGCACCCGCAGCGGCGGACGATCCTCATCACCTGTCATCTTCGACACCATCGCCGCCGCGGCCACGGTGAGATCGGTCGCCGCCCAGTCGGCCTTGGGTCCGCTCCCACCAAACGGAGAAATTGATGTCAACACGATGCCGGGATTCACCGCCGACAACACGTCGTAGCCGAGTCCCCGCTCAGTCATAGCTCCGGGACGGTCTGATTCGAGCACAATGTCGGCACTGGCCACCAACTCAAGAAAGTTTGCTTGATCCGCCGGATCGTCAAGATCCAAAGAGATGCTTCGTTTCCCTCGGTTGTATGACCAAAACCATAAAGACGCCTCAGGGTCGCCCTCGCGACCCGCGACAAATGGTGGGAGTCGACGCGAACGTGAACCATCCGGGGGTTCTATCAAAATGACCTCTGCTCCGAGGTCCGCCAGAGTGGCACCAGCCAATTGGCCTCGTTCGTCAGTGAGGTCGAGCACTCGATACGGCGACAACATGGGCGGCTTCCCTCTCGTCAATTACCAACTGCGAAGCTAACACTCGTTGTGGTCAGGGTGGACCGTCGCCCACACGCTTGTTGACTCACTGGGCTTAGAGCGGCTTTCTGCAAGCTTGGCCGTGTCAAATAAGTTCGAGTAGGGAGAGACGGTCAATCTTTCCTATTGGGTTGCGGGGGAGCGCATCGAAAATTGCGACCCGTTCAGGCCAGGTGTAGCGGGCTGTGTCAAGCTTCTCGAAAAAGGCTCGCAGGTCATCCAAATCGAAGCTTTCATCTGGTTGAAGCGACACGCAAGCACATGCGCGTTCACCCATTCGACTGTCGGGATAGCCAACCACAGCGACTTCTCTGATCGAGGGATGATCCTGGAGCATCGTCTCGATTTCTTCGGCGTAAATGTTTAAGCCCCCGCGAATGATGGTGTGCTTCGAGCGTCCCACTGGCACTATGTATCCATCGTCGTCGAGGTAGGCCAAGTCGCCGCTCGCGAACCAGCCATCCTCGTCGAGGGCTTGTCCGGTTGCCGTGTCGTTGTTCAAATATCCCGCACACGTCATCGGCCCCTTGATGTGAACTTCTCCGGTTTCGTGTGCCGCAAGAACGGTTCCATTCGAGTCGCGGATCTCTATTTCGGTGGCGGGCGCCGGACGGCCCGAAGTGTGAGTCTTCTCTATGGGATCACCAATGCGCAGATAGGTGCACCAGCCGGTTTCACTAAGCCCATAACCCGTGGCGACGGCGGTCGTTGGCCATTGGGCTTGAAATCGTTTTAAAAGATCGTCGGTCACCGGAGCACCCGACGCGATCACCACACGCAGCGATGAAGCATCAAAGCCACCGTTGTGGTGATGGTGGAGGAGATCGGAAACGATGGTTGGGATGCCCATGAAACTCGTCACCTCGTGTCTTTCGATGAGTTCAGCGAGCTTCGCTGTATCTCGCCCGTCACCCATCACCAGACGTGACCCTGAAATCAGCGAAGTCATCAATCCAACCATCAATGCGCCGCGATGGGTGATGGGAGCGGCGGCCAGCATCACATCTTCGGATGTCAGGTCGATTCCCTCAGACAGACTTTTTGCTTCGAAAATCTGTGTTGCTTGGATGTGGATGTAAATCTTGGGTGTGCCCGTCGTACCCGACGTAGTTCCGAAGATTGCCGGGTCGAGTGAATTCTGTGAAAACTTCGTCCGTGAACCTTTCAGATCTTGAAAAGGTAACCAGGTTGCCCTTGGTGACCCGACAACTATTTTGTGTGGCGATACGTCGAGGCTGTCGATGACTTCGTCAAGTAGTTGTGGGTGATCGACCTCTTTCACTGCGTTTGATGAGATGACAGCCTTGGGTTTCACTGCATCTATGAGAGCTGAGCATTCGAGTTTGCGATACACCGGATTAAGCGGTTGATAGACGGCTCCAATTTCCCAGGTGGCCAGAATCGATATTGCCAGTTCTATCGAGTTGGTCAACTGGATAGCGACGGCGTCACCGGGTCCAATTTCCAACGCGGCCAAGCCACTGCTTACCCGTTCGACTTCGCCCAAGAAGTTCGCCCACGAAACAGCTCTGTCGTCTTCCACCAGCGCTATCTCGGTCGGCCGCTTCGAAGCATGCACACGCAAGTAATCGCCAAAGGTTTCTGAAGTCCAGTGGCCTCGAGAAACATTCAAAGAGATCCATGAGGACGCGTATTCGCCGGTCGAATCGCCCAAGATCGAACTCATGGGCGTATTCTGCCACTCATGATCGAGTTACACGTCGACGGAAAACGCTTGTGGGCCACCTTGCATCAACTCGCCGAAATCGGCGGAACTGAAGCTGGAGGGGTGGCGCGGGTTGCTTTGACAGATGCAGACAAGGCCGGACGAGACCAGTTCGTTGAATGGCTTACCGATGTTGGTTGCACCGTGCACCTTGATCGGATGGGCAACCTGTTTGGACGTCGAGAAGGAACCGATCCGAACCGCGATCCTGTGGTGATAGGAAGCCATCTCGACAGTCAGCCAACAGGTGGCAAATTCGACGGGGCCTATGGGGTGATGGTTGGACTCGAGATACTACGAGTGCTCGACGACCACCAACACCGCACGAAAGCGCCCATCGAAGTGGTTTCGTGGACCAACGAAGAAGGGGCACGTTTCCCTCCAGCCATGCTGGGATCAGGTGTTTTCGGTGGCGAATTCTCCCTAGAAGAAGGTTTGTCAGCAACCGCTTCGGACGGAACGGTGCTGTTGGACGAACTAGTTCGAATTGGCTACTCGGGCAGTGATGCCTGTGGCGGCCGGCCGGTGGGCTTCTACCTCGAACCTCACATCGAACAAGGGCCAATCCTTGAGGCAAAAGACATCGCCATAGGCGTTGTCACAGGAGTACAAGGAATCCGATGGTACGACGTATCAATCAAGGGATTCGAATCGCACGCCGGAACAACACCCATGGACCGACGCTCCGACGCCATGCTTAGTGCAGCCCGACTCATCACCGCAGTTGATGAAATCGCGAGACGTCGACCTGAAGGTCGATCCACCGTCGGAGTTATATCTTCGACACCTAACTCGAGAAACACCGTGGCCGGAACAGTCCAGTTAACGGTCGACCTCAGGCATCCGAATCCGGATGAGCTCGCTGTAATGCACGACGAGTTGATCGAAGCAGCAGACTCAATATTCCCAGTGCCGTCGGTTGAACAAATTTGGTATTCACCCCCAGTGGAATTCGACGCGAAAGTCGCAGAGGCGATTCGACAAAGCGCCACTGCGAGTGGTTTCGAAGCCATCGATATCGTGTCTGGGGCAGGTCACGATGCTGTCTACATCAATCGTGTGGCACCTACCGGAATGCTTTTCATCCCATGCGAGGACGGGCTCTCACACAACGAAGCAGAAACCATCACCGAACAGCATTCATCTGCTGGTGCTGAAGTCGCTCTACAAGCCGTGCTGCAGCTCGCAGAGTGAGCCATTTCGTTTATTGCCAGGCTGCACAGCGTTATATACGAAGTCTTGGTCGGGGCCCTAAACGGAGCGAGCGATCGGGGTCTACGTTTCGCGTAAGATCTTGTGGATTTGATCCGTAACTTGCGAACCGCTGGGAGGCATGCGTTGGACCCACTTGTTGATGCCGAATGGGTGTCGGAGAACTTGTCGGACCCGTCGCTCAGAGTTTTGGAGTGTTCGGTTGCTCTCACTCCGGGAAGCACCACACCTTCATCCATGCGCGAGCAATGGGCGGACGGCCATATCCCGAATTCTGATTATGTTGACCTGACACACGACTTAAGCGATCCCCAAAGCGATCTGCGATTCACGATGCCCACTGCAAGCCGTTTCGCTAAAGCCATGGAGTCTTTAGGTGTTGGAGAGGGGACAAGGGTTGTCCTGTACGATCGTCGGTTCACCATGTGGGCAACTCGCGTGTGGTGGATGTTGAAAGCCTTTGGCTTCGATGATTGCGCGGTGCTCGATGGAGGCTGGAAGTCATGGAAGTCGGCTGGCTTTCCGATTGACACGGGTCCGGCGCCCTCTCGACCTAAGACCAAGTTTGTAAGTGCGCCCCGAATGGGATTATTCGCGGATCTCAACAGAATGCAGGAAGCTTTGGGTGATGGGACTTGTGTCATCAACGCGTTGTCTCCCGGTAATCACGATGGCAGCGAAGCGGATTACGGCCGACCTGGACACCTCCCGGGTGCCTCCAATGTTTATGCCTTACATCTTCTAGACCGGGACACTCAGTGTTACTTGCCGTTAGACAAACTCAAAGCGCTCTTCGCTGATATCGCGTCCGAAGATAAGCCGATTGTTACCTATTGTGGTGGCGGAATAGCCGCCACCTCAGATGCATTTGTGTTGAAGGCCCTGCTTGGGTATGACGATGTAGCGGTTTATGACGGCTCCCTAAGTGAGTGGCTACTTGACCCAGATCGGCCACTCGAGATTTAGGTTGCGTGTCGTTCAGCAGAGGACTGATCGTTCTCGGCCCAACAGGGGTTGCCTCTATTTGTTTCCCTTGATTGCGTTGGCGAACCCAGTGACGGTGACAGGTTCAGTGTCGTCAACCCCCAGTGCTTCTTGTGTCATCAGCTTCACCCGCTTGGTGATATCCGGTTGAGACTTAACTGTTGGTCCGATTGATGGTGAAAGGGTTGTGATGTCCCAAAACTGTTGGAAATTGTCGAAAGTGCGTTGAACAGAGATCTGCTTGGTTTCGACGTTCTTCAACCCTGCTTCTACCCAGGTTTCTTCGAGGCGGTCCATCCGCGAGACCTCAGCCGAGGGCGCTATTGGATAGGCGATGTCGAGCCGTCGAAGTTGGGCGCTTATCGGCTCGGCGGGGAGGCCGCCTTCGAGAACATCCCAAACATAGGCAGAGATACTGCCGTTTGAACCAGTGACCCGGACCATTTCGCTGACTCCGACTGCGGGTTCAGGTACGAAAAACAAGACGAGAGCCATAGTCGCATAATCAAAACGGTCAGCTTCGAACGGGAGATCCATGGCGTCTCCGACTTGAAATGACACGTTCTCACTTGGGATCCGCTGTGCCGCGTAGTCGATCTGCTCCGGCGAGGGGTCCAGAGCTTGAATTTCTTTGGGAGCGTGGGCGTTGTAGATCTGCTCAGTGAAGGTTCCGTTGCCGCACCCGATATCGATCCATGTCGCATCGGGTTGCGGGGAGAGCCACTTCAGGAACTGATCGCCGACGAGTTGACTCCAAACACCCATCCACTGTTCGTAAGACCCGCCGTCCTGGAACTTTATTTCCTGTGTCATCTGTGCCCCTTCGACCTTCTGCGAATGCCCAGAAAAGAGTCGCCTTCAAATGAGCCTTGTAACAGTAGCAATATTCTCCGTATCCAAAATTGGTTGAACCAACCTCGGACCCGCGTCGACAGACGTGAAAGTGCGTGGGGGGGGGTAGCGGTAATGGTCACTGCTCACTTTGGCTGCTACTGCACACATCCATAGTGAGCTGATGACACCTGTCGGGCGTACCGGCGCAACGCTAAACCTTCAGGCCCTGAAGAGCCTAAGTGCGTAAGGGCGGACAGTAGACTGTTCCCTATCCTCGGGTGTTTGGCTGCTCGCAGAGGATGTCACCCATTCACAGTCCACGCAGCCTCAACAACAGCAGCGCCCAACGGGTCGTGAACCAACAACTGTTCACGGTTATACGGGTAGTAGTCGTTTTCCCAAAACCAGGCTTCTGTGAGTTCGGCAAAATATTCATGGTCGTTAGTTGCTGCGTAAGCTTTCCCTTGGGTTCCATCATTTCGCTCAACCATGTCGTAGATGCCTGAGGTCATCGCTGCGTCATATGCGGAGCGGATTTGCGTAGCCCCGTCGAAACATGGGTTCCAATTCATGCAATGCCAAGCATGAGCGAGTTCGTGCAGAGTGACCGCCGGTTGATACTTCTGTAGGTCTTGCCACTTATCAGCGTTTATAACGACCGCCCCGCTGTAGAGTTCGGGTGCCTTTTGTCGGGCCATGCTGCCAAGCGGATTCATAAAAACAGCGCCCCCACCCTGTCTCATCTGTGGGGTCGGTTTTGCTTGCGTCGAACCCACAACAAAAATCTGGGTTGCATGCAATCGAGTAAGGATTTCCGTAGGAAGCAAAGTAGTGAGGTATTGCAGGTCGGCGTTCAACTCGTGGACAATTTTTGACATCAATTCTCGTTCAAATTCGATCACGCATTCAAGGTGGACGTTCCATCCATGCATGAGTTCCAGTCGAAAGGTGAAAGCGCGTTTTGTTTCTATCCCTGTGCAGTTAGATACAAGATTGACCTCGGGTTGTGGGGTGCTCACGCGAATCACCCAAGGGTGGCCGACGTAAGTTTGCTGCAGCCGCCTTCGATTATTTCCCAAGTCAGCGTACTTTTGTTCAGAACCGCTGCGGTCAAGCCAAAAGAGTTCGTAGGAAGAGCCTGATAGGGCTGTCTCCGTGACTTCGAAATTTAGGGAAGGACCATCAGAAAGGGTCGAGAGATAACTCACAGCTTCGCACGGTATGGCGCGCATACTGATCAAATCGCCGGGCTTTGAGGGTGTGAAGGAGACACTAAAGATGGACCCCGTATCGGAAGGGGCGGTTGATTCCTCAAACACAAAGGCCTCGATACATTCTCCAAATTCCTTGCCGTCCGGCCTGTCGCTTGTGGTGGTTGGGGGTGTGGTGGTGGTTGGGGGTGTGGTGGTGGTTGG